>CAZXUM010000054.1:0-4493 GCA_964644005.1 uncultured Candidatus Saccharibacteria bacterium | reverse complement strand
CCTCCATAGGTAAGGGTTGCGAGTGGCTGGCGTACAGCAATTTTTGCTTGAGTACGAAGAGCGAGCGCGCTTGTCACCAACTCACGGACACGGATCATTGCTGTTTCGAGCTGTTCATTTCGAACGCCAGCGCTTTTTGCCGTAGGCCACTGTTCGAGGTGGACGCTTTCCTGTGCAGCGCCGCGGGTTAATCGCTGGTAGATGTCTTCAGCAACAAACGGCATGAATGGTGCCAATACTTTTGCAAATGTGAGCAATGCCCGACCGAGTGACTGTTTTGCTAGAGCTATCTCATGTGAATCATCTGACTTGAAGCGGTCACGCGAACGACGCAGGTACCATACCGAAAGATCATCAATGTATTCAGCAAGTGCACGTGTTGCTCGATCAATAGTGTATCCATCCATTGCCGCAGAAACAGTGTTAACCAGTTCGTTCAGTTTTGAGAATATCCACTGATCGAGCGCGCTCGGTGTATCAACACCTTCAGTTATGGTGTCATTTACAGTTGCATAGAGTTCATAAAAAGAGACAACGTTCAGCAATCGAGTGAGTATTTTTTTCGACACATCATCGAGACCTTTTTCCGAAAACTGTAAGTCCTCCCCTTTCACTGTCGGTGATGACAATAAATAGAATCGCACCACATCTGCACCGAAACGATTAAATACATCTTCCGGGTCAGGGAAATTTTTTAAACTCTTCGACATTTTTCGACCGTCTTCAGCAAGTACCAATCCGCTGACCAACACGTGTTTGTACGGCGTTGTATCAAACAATCCTACCGACAGTGCGAGCAATGTATAAAACCATCCACGGGTTTGATCAAGCGCTTCGGCAATAAAGTCTGCTGGGAAACGAACTCGTGCTGGCGGATTTGAGACAGATGTATCAAACGGATACCCAACTGACGCAAACGGCATTGATCCCGATTCGTACCATGTGTCGAATACTTCAGGGATGCGTTTCATCGTGCCGCCACAGCTACACGGAAACGTTACGGTATCAATGTAGGGACGATGTAGGTCGCGTTCGTAATTTCGATTGTGCGGCCACTGGGCAAACGTGTAGATACGGTGGCTACCCGGTGAAAAGACATCGTCCTTGCCTTGCGATACTGCTGATGTTTCTGCTGTATCATACCCATGAATAACGGCCTGCAATACCCAGAGTGGATCATCATGGCTTACCACCACAATTGTTTCGTTTTCGTGGCGACTATCGATATCGTACATAAAGGCGCCGACGCGAACACGAACATCCGCACCATTTTCTCCACCAGGATACGGTTTTGTAAACCACGCTTCAGATGAACCAAAGTAGCTAAAGTAGGTATGGTGAGCTCCTACCGCTGTGCCGTCGAGCGCTCCAACAGCAACCTCTCGAAGACGCTCATCGACAACCACCGGAACACCAAATGTATTCGAGAGTATGCCTGCAGTCTCTGCACCACGAATAAGGGGCGATGCATAGATCGCCGTGATTGGCGATATTTTTTTCTCAGCCAATTCGGTACCAATTGCTTGAGCAGTCTTTGTAACAACCGCTGTGCCGTGGTGTGTGAGGTGCGACGCCGGCACATCGTTTGAGCTGTACGTATTTGAAACATTATGATCAGCTTCACCGTGGCGTACCAACACAAAGGTATTTCCTCGAGAAGTTTTTTTCTGAAGATCAGCAAATGAACCCATGACCTCTTGCTGCGGACAAGCGTCACAGCGCCATACCGGCAGCGGCGCTCCCCAGTATCGCGAACGAGAAATTGCCCAATCACGAGCACCTTCGAGCCACTTACCAAATCGTCCTTCGCCAATTTCTTTTGGTGTCCAACCGACGGTGTTATTTTCAGCAATCATCCGGTCTTTGATCTTTCCAATAGTCACAAACCACGATGAAGATGCGTAGTTAAGGAGCGGTGTCTCACAGCGCCAGCAGTGGGGGTACGAGTGAACAACTTTTTCTTTGGCAAACAAACTCTTGTGGGCAGCCAAGAATTTAATAATCAAAATATCAGTCATTTGATGACCGTGTGCTTCGGGTGTTTTTGGTTTAACCGGCAATCCAGCAAAATCAGTTACCGCGGGCACAAACACTCCACTCGTACTGACATGCTGCACAAACGGCAGATTATTTTTTTGACCGAGTTGCAAATCTTCTTCACCAAACGCAGGAGCGATGTGCACAATGCCTGTTCCCTCTTCGATGGTAACAAATTCTCCGGCATATACCTTCCAACCATTCTCGCGATGCTTGAGTGTTGTGTCAGCCGCGTAATAATCGAACAACGGCACATACGAAACACCAACAAGCTCTTGGCCGGTGTGGGTGGCAACAACAACGGGATTTGTAAATTTTTCCGTATGCTTCTCAAAGAGCGCTTCGGCAAGAATTATTTTTTCTTCACCGCTCACCGGTGTATGCGCAACAGTCACATAGCGCACCTCAGGATGGACCGCGAGCCCAACGTTTCCGGGAAGCGTCCACGGAGTTGTTGTCCAGGCCAAAAAATAGGTGCCCGGTGCATCGGTACGTTCAAATTTTACATAGACCGAAATATCGGTGATATCTTTGTACCCCAAGTTAACCTCAAAATTTGAGAGTGTTGTTTCGCACCGAGGACACAAGTGCATCGATTTAAAACCCTGATATACAAGTCCTTTATCATTGAGGGTTTTAAACGACCACCAAATTGATTCCATGTAGCGCGGCTGCATAGTGAGATACGCATTGTCCATATCGATCCAGCGACCGCCGCGCGGAATAATTCGCTTCCAGTCTTCCAAGTAGCGCAACACCGAGGCACGAGCTGCTTCGTTAAATTTTTCAATACCGTACGCTTCGATATCTTTTTTTGTTGCGAGACCGAGTTCCTTTTCAATGAGATTTTCAATTGGCAATCCGTGACAGTCCCATCCCCAGCGGCGAAGCACCCGTTTACCATTCATCGTTTGGTACCGAGGTACAACGTCTTTAATTGTTCCAACTAAAATATGGCCGTAGTGCGGCAGTCCTGTTGCAAACGGCGGGCCATCATAAAATACGAAGTCACCGTTTGGCGCTTCTCGATCGAGTGTTTTTTTAAAAATCTGTGCGTCGTTCCAGAATGCGAGGATACGCTCTTCACGCTCAGCGTGCGATGATTTTTTGGGTGTGTCTGACATTACTCAAAAAGTCTACACTGTGCGGTCGGAAAACGAAAGGAGTGTCGCCTACAAAAAAACCCGCATCATAGCGATGCGGGAGTGCGAGCGGGGCGGGGGCGGAAACCTAATTACAGTGTGGTTCCCAGGGATCATGAGGAACATTGCGCCGAACATGTACGGGCGGCGGATCGTTTGCCTCTGCGCAGGCGCCCATCATCACCTGGCGGTGCGGGTGAACATTTTTGCGCGGCGGAGCAGTGTCGTCGAATCGGACACGTGAGTGCCGGTTGTTACGTGCGTGCACCCAGATCCATATCGCAACAAACATACTCATGAACACGCTCCAGAGCAGAGCCCCAAAAGCAATGAGAAACACGGTCTCAGTAGAAACGAGTACTACGTGCATCGACTCCTCCTTTCGGTGAGTGTGTAGGGACTTCTATAAAAACCATACAATACTACATCTTATTTGGCAATGACATGCCAAGGAGTTCAATGCCGCTTGCGAGCGTGTGTAGCACTGCTTCCGTTAGAGCAACACGTGCTGGCGACAGCGAATCTGCAGCGTTGATAATTTTTTCGTCTGCATACCAACTGTTAAATGCACCCGCGAGTTGAACCATGTGCGTGGCCACTAATTGCGGAGAAAGTTCTATTGCGGCACGTTCGACAGCGTTCGGGTAGCCGAGCAACAACCGTTCGATTCCTCGTGATGAAATATATTCATTCGACTCTTTTGGAGTCACACCTTCTTGCGCTGCTTTCTCTAGAATTGATCGAGCACGAGTGTATGCATACTGAAGATACGGACCAGAATCTCCTTCAAAAGAAATCGCCTGTTCGAGGTTAAAAATGACGTCTTTTCCTGGCGATTGCTTCAATATCGTGTACTTGAGAGCAGCAATAGCAATCTGTTCGGCACTGGTGACTTTTTGCTCAACGACAATGTCGCGTTCGTCGAGTCGTTTCATGACCGCTTCTGTAACAGTTCCAATGAGTGACTCGGCAGCCACAACATCGCCTGTTCGCGATGACATCTTCCCTGTCGGTAATTTCAATATGCCGTGATCTACGTGGCGAGTTTTCGCAGCAATAGCAGGTGCAATTTTTGCAAGCGCTGCATGGACCACACGAAAATATCCCGTTTGTTCATTGGCGGTTACCACAATAGACATATCGACAGTACAGACTTTTTCTTTCGCAAACGCCAATCCGAGTTCTTTCGCTTCGTACGTTGGCAACCCTTGAGAGTTCAAAAATACTCGCGTGTGGAGCGAAGGGTTAACTTCTTCTCCTTTAAATACTATCGCTCCATCGTTTTCAACAAACACACCTTTTGCTAAAAATTCT
>CAZXUM010000053.1:0-4583 GCA_964644005.1 uncultured Candidatus Saccharibacteria bacterium | reverse complement strand
GTATTATTTCAAATATTATACTCATTGTTGCGGTATTATTGGTGCTTTTGTACTACGGTTTTGATCTGCGCGAGGGAGCCGACCGTTTTATTGCCTGGCTTCAGAAAGCATTGACATTTATTATAAATGTGATATAGTTCAAACACATGTAACATCTGACGAAAAACCTCGTCTTATGTACTGTTATTAAAAATCTTTTAGAAACCTTTAGAAACACTGAAAAAAATATTATGTCTAACGTACAAACACTCTTTCGAACAAGCGCGAGCTTCTTCGTCATCGTTTCACTGCTCATTCCGCACACCTTTGTTGGTGCTGCTGAAGAGATGGTTGTGAACGAATCAGTCGTTGATCCTGTAGTAATCATTCATGAACCAGGTAACGAACCCGTAGTAGTAGAGCCTGTAGTAACTGAACTTGCTGAAAACATCGCCGTCGATGTCAAGCAGACTGAAGTTTCAGCGAGCACCAATGACGTTCGTGAAGACGTCATTGGTGTTGATCCTACTCCAGCAGGAAACACACAATGTTCTGATAACCTCGACAATGAGTTCTCAGAATTTGACATCAACAACGACGGAAGCATCAACCTTGATGATTTTTCTATTCTTGCTGCTCACTTTGGAGAAGCGCCAGTTGGCGAATCTACAAAAGCAGATTACAACGGCAACGGTACTATTGATGCAGACGACTACGAAATGCTCAAATTGGTATTCGGTTTTCAGGTTGGTGACGGCGCAATCGACGAAAAAGACTCAGGCTGTAAGATCAACGGCGTGTATAACGCTGATCTCGATAACGAATACGGCTCAAACCTTGATGAAGAAGTACCGAACGAACCACAACAGTGTGTTATTCCAAGTCCAAACCAATCATTCGATTTTGACAATGATGGTTTTATCAACTTGAACGACTTCTCAATTCTCGCAGCGTCATACGGTCAAAGCTCAAATAGTCCTCGAGCAGAAGACGTAAACAACGACGGCGTTGTCGACGGCATCGACTACTACTTGTTTAAGACTCATTTTGGTGAAACCATTGTGCCTGAAACTCCTGACACAACCTCACCTGGTTGTACTACTTCAGAAACTCCTGATAACGGTGGCGGATCAAATAACAACAATGGCGGTGGTGGACGCTCACGTTCAGGTAGCTCATCAAATACTGACATCAATGGAGAAGTACTCGGTGCATCAACTGCAGCGTGTGCTCCATTCCTTACAACATACCTCCGTGCAGGTGCACAGAACTCGGATGTAACGAAGCTCCAGTCATTCTTGAACGAACAGATGGGTTCAAACCTCCCACTTACTGGCATGTTTGGTCCAATGACCGAAAAGGCAGTAAATGAGTTCCAGCTCGCACACAAAACTGCAGTGCTCGCCCCATGGGTAGCCTTCGGTTTGCCAAACGAAAATACTACAACTGGTTACGTGTACAAGACAACAACACACGCAATCAACTCACTCTTCTGCCCAGGCATTCCAATGCCACTCCTTCCGTAACCAATCGGTAGGATAGGGAAATCTTCCCTACAGAAAACACAAAACCCGCCGTAATGGCGGGTTTTGTGTTTTTGCTGCCGATGGATTAGAATCAGTAATCAGTAGTATAGAACTCGTTGTTCTTTTTTTGGAGGCCTGTATGAATAGTGAATCTCCGCTCGTAGTGCCAAGTATTCGCCCTGAACCAGGGTTCTATTACCACTATAAGCATGATCCAATAAGGGGCGTAACTGTGGCAAACATACCGAGGACGATTGTCGCGATGTCGACGCATACTTCGTTATTTACCGGCCGCTATACCGATCTCAGGTATATCATGCTGGTAAACTCGACTACGTGAGGCCGTTGCCGTTATTTCTGAAGGAAGTAACACTACCAGACAGCACAACAATTCAGCGTTTTACTCGAATCACTGATGGAGCGATTGTTGCAAAACTAAAAAATATTGTGCGACATTAGCAAAAAAGTATTCGTAGGGTAGACTACCACTATGAACACTCCTAACACGTCCAGCGCCTACTGGTTCGTAAAGTCTGAGCCCTCATGTTATTCAATTGACGATTTGAAGCGCGATACAAAAGCCTCGTGGTCTGGGGTCCGCAACTATCAAGCGCGAAATTTCATACAAACAATGAGGCGAGGCGACCGCGTTATCTTTTACCATTCATCAAATCCCGAACTCGTTGGTGCAGTTGGCGTGGCACAACAAGGAAGTAGATTATCAGTCATACCAGTATCACCAGTACATTTTAAAGTACTGACGGAGTTGGGAAGTGGTTCAAAGTAGTGCCAGCCAAGGGTTGCGGGTTGTATACATAATAACCTTTTGCCCTAGGCTAATGTCGCAAAAGATATATTGTGCGACGCCCCTATAAGAGAGCCCCCTGGGAGTTATCCACAGGTACTATTATTACACCACACGCTTCCCCGCATCGCGCTGGTGCGTTCATAAAGACTCAACTGAATAATAATTTCTGATCAAAATAAAATACTCGGTTCCAATTGTATCCCGGCCCCTCTTCCCTGTTTGGTAGCTAGGGGAGTCAAACTCAAAGAAAGACTAAAAGAAAAACCCCGGGAAATATCCCGGGGTTTTTCTTTTATGAGTGATTAGCGAGCCGCAAGGTCCTTACCCCAACATGGGCGAGACGCTGCCCATGGCTGTGTACCCTTTTTATCATAGAGATACTGGGCATACGCCATGTTATCGGTAATGTTTTCGAGATCGAGCTTAAGCTCATCAGCCTTCGAAGCATGATAGAACTCGTTGATCTGCATGACACCAACATCCCGTTTGTTTTTCACCCCGCGGAGTACTGATCCGTCCTTTTCATAGTGACGGAACGTCGACTCACAGAATGCGATACGGATAAGGATAGGACTATCCTTGAAGTACGCACGAACCTGGGCTTCAACTGCTTTTTTAGGATTAATGATGTCGGCAAGAGAGTCAGGGAGTTGTTCAATAGTCTCCTGTGACCCGCCCGTGACTGAGAGCGACGGTACAGTGAGTGATAGTGCTGGTGAATAAATACCAGAGAACAACACTGCCATACCGGTTACAAGTGGAATCATAAATTAAAAGGCCAGAGCATTGCCCTGACTTGTAGATTATTATAGCACGTCTCTGTTTCAAAGTCAATAGATAGCCACACATTTACCGCTCTGTCAAAGACAAAAAATGGCTCTACTGAGCCGTTATTCTTGCCTATGAGCAGCCATTTACTTGACCTATAGTATGTTTAAGTGTCCAAATTTTGTATCGAGCCACGTAACAATGCGAGTAAATTGCGGGTATTTTAAAACAATTGAGTCTTTTTTGGTCTTAAACCAGATAGAAGTGAGCGAAAGTGCGTACACTCCGATAAGAATAAGTACGAATCCCGGCAAAATAGGCAAAATGAGACCACACACCCCTACCAGAATGAGGAGCCAGCCAATGAAATGGAGTGTCGCACGTTGAATCTGTCGTCGCATATTAATTGTGTTGCCTTTTATGTTGCCTCGTGTATACTGTGAGACACTATGGCAAGTAAAAAAGCCGGCGGAACAGCTAAAAACTTACGTGACTCAGGTCCACAGTACCTGGGCGTAAAGCGCAATCATGGCCAAAAAGTTGGTATCGGTGAAGTACTCGTGCGACAGCGCGGTACTGTTATCGTTGCTGGTGCTAACGTAAAAGTAGGTCGCGACCACACTCTGTTTGCAAAAACAGCTGGTACTGTTGCCTTTTCACAAAAGCGAAAGCGAAACTTCGATTCATCGCACACCGTTCGCACACAGGTGAGCGTAAAATAAGTACTGAACAGGGGTTCTCCCTACTCAGCAGAGATAACGACCTTGAGGGTCGTTTTTTTGTTGCCGTGTACTACAGGGACCTGATGCTCCCCCATCTCCTTAAGCGGTGTCGGCAATGCGAGATCGGTTACTGCTAGAGAAATGCCGTGCTGCGTAGCAAGCTGCTTTACCAACGTATCAGCATGAATACCAGCAAAAAGGTGCCCCTTCTCATTTACCTTTCCTTTGACGGTCAGAGTAATGTTGGCCATTTTTTTAATATCCTGTAGTACTTGTGCCTCATGTACCTGTTGTTCAGCGGTGTGCTGGCTGCAGTATGTTTCAACTTTTTTAATACCCTCAGCTGTTGCAACTTCTACTTTATGCTGCGGGATGAGTGAATTACGAGCGTATCCATCAGAGACATCTTTAATATCGTACTTTTTTCCAACCCCACGAATATCTTGGAGCAATATAACTTTCATATAGGTGTACAATATTACTTTTTTAAGAGGAAGTCGACTGCGGCGTCGAGCTGTGGATCCTTACCAGCCTTAATGTCGTCTATTGTGCGCTTCACTTCAATAGTAGGAGTGAGGCCGCCGTTAGAGATAGAGTTACCTTTTGGTGTGAGCCAGCGAGCAATGGTAACCTTAAGCGAGGTGAGGCTCGAGATTTTAATAAGCTCCTGCACAGAACCCTTACCAAAACTTTGCGAGCCAATGAGTGTTGCCTTTCCGTACTCACTGAGGGCGCCGGCAAGAATTTCTGACGCAGATGCTGAACCGCCGTCAATTAGTA
>CAZXUM010000052.1:0-4615 GCA_964644005.1 uncultured Candidatus Saccharibacteria bacterium | reverse complement strand
GCAATGAACCCTGCGTTTGAGAGCGCCGATGCGGAGAAGCAATTTGTGCCGTATGAAGATTATCCGATTGAACTACGGGAGAAAGAGCTCAAGGTCAATCTTACCGGCACACTGATTTGTACTAAGGCAGTTGCGCCACACATGATGCAGCGAAAATCTGGCTCAATAGTGAATGTTGCATCTGACCTCTCTGTTCTTGCTCACAACCAGCGTATTTATAATGATCCAAAAAATAAACGGTTTAAATCAATTGCCTATACAACAACCAAAACAGCGCTCGTTGGTTTTAGCCGACAGTGGGCTGCTCGACTTGGCGAGTATGGCGTCCGTGTAAACACATTTTCTCCAACTGGTGTACAAAACAAAAATGTATCCCTCGATTTTGCACAGCGCTTTGGAGCAGTGAACATGCTCGGTCGCATGGCCCAAGAAGGCGAGTACGGCGCTGCGGTTATCTTTTTATGCTCCGACGCATCATCAATGATGACTGGTCACAACTTAGTTATGGACGGTGGGCGAAGTGCGTGGTAATCGAAAGAAGGCGCTAAAAAGCGTTCTATTGACTGGTTACAATATGATGGTAGTGTGTGGCGTAGATGTACGGTTGCAGATAGTCACTTTTTACCACGGAGGCGTGCATGTTTGCAGATTCAGAGATTGCCCAGTATGCGAAATCGGTGAAGGCTGTTGTGTTTGATTTCGATGGCGTTCTTACCGACAATACCGAACTGGTCGGTTTCGCTTCTGGCGACATCGTAAAGCGTCGTAGTCACTACGACGGCCAGGGCATTTCATTGCTGCGGGATATCGGTTTGCGTATTTGTGTCGCTACCAACGAACGCGATACCAATGCCGATGCAGCACACTTTCTCGTTAACAAGTGGAACAGCTTACCATCGACAACGTCCGTCAGTGCGCCGTGGAAACCAATCACACTGCTCACGGGCGTTGGTGGTGTGGGAAAGATGACCGCGGTGAACGAGTGGCTCACTGAGATAGGTATATCCTTCTCTGATTGCTGCGTGATGGGCGACGATTTGGTCGACTACGCACTTCTGTGCAAAGCCATGTTTCGCGCTGCACCGATCACTGCAGAAAAAGTCATTCGTGACATTTCGCACTGGGTCAGCACCCGTCCCGCCGGCGCCGGCGCTGTTCGTGACCTTGCAAACTTCATTTTTGAAAAGCGAGGACTCGATTCTCGACAGCAGCGATTTCAGTAGTGCCGAATCTCACAAGAGCTTTACCACCGCGGTAAGGCTTTTTTTATTTCTTCTTCCCGATTTTTCCGATAAAGAAAATATTTGAGGTAAGATGCAAATCGGCGAGTGTTTTTTTGTATGCAGCGTCCATGTCGAGAATGAAATTCTGCAAGCGGGTAGCGACCTTTTTGGGTATGGTTTTTTTGAGAGGAAGTGTTGGCGCTGAAAGGCCGGGTACGCCCGTTGATTGTGGACGGTCAGTAACGATCCACTGCATGTGGTTCATTACGTTGTAATCTTGAATATGAAATATCTGGCCGCTGAATCCGCACGACCGCATCACTTTCTCTAAACTTTTTTGAGTAAAGTACCACAGGTGCGCTGCGTGAAAGAAAAAATCACGATGAAAGGGAAGATTGTATGTGTACGCAAGTGCGTCGTAGAGGTTCGGTACTTCGATTGCAATACTGCCACCTGGTGCAAGATACTCTTTGAGGCTCGCAACAAAACCTGCAGGATCTTGTACATGTTCAACTGTTTGGAAAGCAACAATAAGGTCAAAGTACCCTTTCTTGAGCGGCGTCTCTGCAATATCGGTGGTATATACTGTGCAGCCACATTTTTTTGCTGCATACGCTGCTGAAGCACGGTCGAAGTCGATACCAACAATCTCCTTCACCTTCTTTTTTGCGTGGTACAAAAACATGCCAGCCGAACATCCTACTTCGAGCACCCGGGCTTTTTTGGTGAGATACGGAGCAAGCAGTCTGAGACGATCACCTTGAAATTGTGAGTACATACTAAAGAGCTCCTCAGGATTTCCTTGGCTGGTGAGCTTTTCTGAAGCACGATATTCTTTTGAATAAAATTTCTTAAGCTCTGTTGCGCCAATGTGTGAATCGAGAATTCCCAGTTCGCAGGTGGTGCAGAAAAACACCTTTCGCTTTTCACCTTTGCGTAATTGAGTGGCAATAACGGTAGGTACCGGCTTATGGCAGATAGTGCATTTCATAGTGGCCCCATTAAATACTATTTCTGCTTTTTTGCAACAAACAGATATTCGAATGAGTCTTTTTTCAGGGGAGTGCTGGTATATCCACTACACGTTCTCGGTGTGCTAAAACCAGCGTCGACGAGTTTTCGTGAAATCTCCTCGGGAGTTTCCATGTGCCATTTTTTGACAGTCGGACCATCGATGAGGTGTTCGTGTCGTTTGGTGTTGTAGCTTGTTGCGGCGAGTGTTCGTTTTTTGGCATCCCACGTGTAGGCAACAAGGTTGAACTGAAACGGGTCATCTTTTTTGAATTCCGCCCACAGGTTTACGCTGCCGTTATAGGTGTTACAGCACGCAATTTCATCACGAAAGGTAACTGATTCAAGTATCAAAGTGCCGCCAGGCTTTAGCATGTGATGAGCCTTTTTGAGGAATGTTGCGAGTCCGTTTTTCTGGAGCATATCAAAAAAAGGAAAGATGCTGGTGAGACAAAGAATGGTATCAAACATGTGCGGCACTGGCGTGGTGAGAATATCGCCAACGATAGTAGTGATTTTTGTTGAGCGTAAATCTTTTTTCCACGCATTCGCAAAGGCAACACGAGAGGGTGAGATTTCGATGCCGAGACCTGAAATGAGTAACCCCTCTTTTTCCAGAGCGTACAGTATGCGGCTGTTACCCGAACCAACTTCAAGAGTTTGACCGAGTCCTTTTGGAAAGATCTTCTTAAAAAAAAGTATTTCTTTTTTGTGCACACGATCCATGAGCAATTTTTGGTACGCAGCGCGTGATCGAGGTGTAGTAAAATTCTCGGCGGCTTCGACGTTTTTGTATGTTGTGTATGCGAAATTTTTTTTCATGGGTGTATGAGTGTTCTGTTAAGATCGTGTTACGACAGCTTTGGCCAGTGTGCTGGATCGACGTAGTGAATGTCAGTCAGTGCGAGTGTACGGAGGGTTGTGAGTATTTCCTCGGAAAGCGGACCAGCTTCGACAGCAGCAATGGCGCGGTCGAGGTGCTCCTTTTTATTGGTGCCAATGAGTGTTGTGGTTATGTGGGGATTGCTGAGTGCAAAACGAATGGCCAGTGTCGGAAGGTCGGTACCGATCGCTACGGCAATGTGCTCTGCCTGTTGTACCCGCTGTTGTACGGGCTCGAGTCCTGAGGGTAGGTGTGACCGTAGAGGGGTGAGCGCTCCCTTAAGCAGTACCGACCGGTTTACAATTGCTACATTGGCCCGAGCTGCTGTCGTTAGGACGTTTGCCGACATGCGTTGATCGAGAATGCTGTACGCCACCTGAATGACATCAAATGCGCCAGAAGCTAGTGCAGCAAGAGGCGATTCTTCGCCACGTGTTGATACTCCGGTGAAGCGTACCAAGCCCTCACGTTGCAGTGTTTTGAGTATGTCGATTAGTTCTCCAGCAGCAATCTGTTCTGCGCTCGGTCCGTGAAGCATGAGAATGGGGAGTGTATCGACGCGCAGTTTCGCGAGGCTTTCGGTAACCTGAACACGAATTTTTTGTTCAAGTTCTGCTGGTGTGAAGTACTCACCTTTTTCCAAGAATTGAGCACACTTTGTTTCAACCAATACGTGTTCGTTGTTGAGAATGCCTGACGCGCCGATACGTTCTTCACTCAATCCGTAGTAGCTGGCAGTATCGAAAAAAGTCACACCACGCTCGACTGCGTATTTGAGTAATGTTACCGGCTCGTCTTCGGTAGGAAGGGGTCGGCTACCAATGCCATACGCGAACCCAATTTCAGCAGTGCCGAAGCTGAGCCGTGATACAGGTAAGCCGGTGCGACCCAGAGTAGATTGCATCATAGGTGCAGAGTAGCATACCCGGGCATCCTTTGGTTGTCTTTTCAACTCGCACGGGATACCATGTGCTCATGAAAATTAATACTCGATACCGACAAATACAGGACGCATTTACCCTCAAAGGCAACGCACTCTTTCGTGATATTGCTGCAAAAGAGCCAAAATCTGTCAGCGCGTTTATTCCAATTACGTGGAAAAAAGCAGTCGATTTTTCTGTATGGGACGATCGAGGCAACAAATGGATCGATCTGACGTCAGCGATATTTGTAACCAACGCTGGCCATGCAAATCAGCAGATTAAGAGGGCGATAAAAAAACAGGTTGATGCTGATCTCCTCTTCGCCTACAACTACCCAACACAGATTAAAAAGCAGTTCATTGATACACTGCTCGCACTATCACCAAAACACCTCGATCGTGTCACCTTATTGAACTCAGGTTCTGAAGCAATGGACATCGTCTACAAATTGATCAAGCAGTACGGTAACAAACACAAAAAGAAATATATTATCTCGTTTAAGGGCAATTACCACGGCCGCGGGTTGAGTAACGACCTCATTTCAGGAAATAAAGAACGCGCGAGCTGGTCGAATG
>CAZXUM010000051.1:0-4695 GCA_964644005.1 uncultured Candidatus Saccharibacteria bacterium | reverse complement strand
GGTGTTTAGTGAGGGGGGTGGTCCTGGTGGAGGTGCTGGCGGCTTTGGTGGTTTTGATTTTTCTGGTGTTGATTTTGAGGGCGCGTTTGGTGATTTAGGTGATCTCGGCAGTATGTTCAGTGATTTCTTTGGTGGCGGCGGAGGGCGTCGTGGTAACCGGGTACGTCGCGGTCGCGATATTTCACTCGATCTTGAACTTACCTTTGCCGAATCAATTTTCGGTGTTGAACGAAAGATGCTGGTGACAAAAAATACAACCTGTGCAACGTGTGCAGGAAACGGAGCAAAACCAGGGACTGAGCTCTCAACGTGCGGTACGTGTAATGGTCACGGACACCTTCGTGAAAATCGTCGTACACTGCTTGGTGTTATTAGCACCGAACGACTCTGTGAAACCTGCAAAGGAAGTGGCAAAATACCAAAAGAGAAGTGCGCTACCTGTCACGGTGAAGGAATCATCCGAGCGCAGTCTGAAGTATCGGTAAAAATTCCTCCAGGTATTAACCCGGGTGAAATGATTCGTCTCACTGGTGCTGGTGAAGCACTTGCAGGCGGCACTCCCGGAGATTTGTATATTAAAATTCACGTCCGACCCGATGGTTCATTTAGAAAAGAAGGTAACGACCTGCTCACACAACTCAAAATTAAATTGTCAGCCGCATTGTTGGGAAATGAGTACGCCATTAAAACACTCGACGGTGACTTGTCGGTAAAAATTCCTGCAGGGATTAGCCATGGCGAAGTGCTCCGTGTTCGCGGTAAGGGTGTACCAACCGGAAGTACTAAAACGAGCAAGCGTGGCGACTTGCTTATTCGCATTCATATTGAAATGCCACAGAAACTCTCAAAGAAGGCACAAAAATTAGTTGAGGATTTGAAGGGGGAGGGAATGTAGAGAAAAATATGAAAATGATGTGGATACTTATCCACATATTTGATTGCGTGAAATTTTTAAATCTATACTATTCTTATCTTACCTAGCACCTGTGCTGCCGATGGTAAGTATCGAGGTACGACCTCGAACTTTCCATGGTGTTCTCACTCGCAACCCTCACATCACGTACCCACGAACAAATTGTTTCGTGCACGCGCATTTCAAAATGGTTTGGATCACACCAGGTGATTCGTGATTTTTGTTGTGCAATTTACGCTGGTGAGCGTGTTGGGCTTGTTGGTGCCATGGGCACTGGCAAATCAACACTCATTAAAATATTAATGGGCACATTGCCATTTGATGGCGGTGTCGTCGTGAGTCCAAAAAGTCTGGTGGTAATCTCACACGAAGCTATTGCACTGTGCATTAACCAATCAGTCGCCGATTTTTGTAGTACGCACAGCATACCCATCTCGTTGGTATTGCTCGATGTGACGCGGCCAATTCACACACTAAGTGATGGCGAAAAAGCCCAGCTCTATGTGGCACAGGTGTACACATCGACGCATGAGTTGGTGGTGTTAGATGGTCCAACGCGGTATATCGACCCGATAACTCGTGCAGCACTCATTGCCCACGTTACTCGTTCTGCTCAAACATTTCTGATGGTCTCGCACGATCAGGAATTTTTGCGCATAACGACAACGCGGAGTATCGAAATGACAAAACCCGCACCGTGTGGTGCTCGTTTGACAGGAGAGGTTTCTTTTACTAATTTACAGGATAACAATTACATATGAATTATACGCTTATTTCTCTGCTGGTTACTTCTTTTTTGGTAAGTCCTCTCCAACCAGTATTCGCCCGTGAAGCGGCTGTGGGTACCCAGAAGTTAGAGTCGTTAGTTACAATTGTTGCCCCGGAGGTTACGCCAAAACAAGAAACTAAGCCAGAGGTGATTGATCCCCAGGTAATACCAGTAACAGAAGTATTGCCAGAACAGGAGATTGAGAAACCTGAGGAGCCGGTTATCGAAAGTTCACCTGGTGGCCTAGATCCCGATGGGGACTTATCAAAAAATCCAAATGTGTACTCTGCTGCAACAGTAGAGCCCTTTAGTGGAGGGTTATCGTACTCGCTCGAAATGAAAATTCCACCAGGTCGAAATGGAATGCAACCGCAGGTCGCTCTTACCTACTCAAGTCAATCGAAACAAGTAGATAGTATTGTTGGATATGGGTGGTCACTCTCTATTCCGTACATTGAACGAATAAACAAAACAGGTATCAACGACATGTACAGCAGTTTCTTTTTACGTCTTCGTTGGACGGAGAACTTTCCTCAACCACTAATACCAGCACGTATATTGCAAAAGTTGACCAAGGAAATTTTAGAGCATACGCGTTGAGTAATAATTCGTGGACCGTTACTGATAAGGAGGGGGTCACCTACGTATTCGGAGCTACGGCAGCAGCACGACAAGATAGTGCCACAACAACGGATCGAGTGTTTCGATGGATGATTGAAGAAATTCGAGACCGTAATGGAAACTTTGTATCATATGAGTATGACAAAGAAGATGGACAAATATATCCTTCAAGAATTACCTATGCTGGACACAATCAAACAGAGGGCCCTTTTGAGATGTTGTTTGCTCGTGAGACTCGCACCGATCCGATTCATACAGAAAGTACCGGTTTCAGTGTGTATACGTATGACAGAATTAACCAAATTCTTATTAAAATAGATGGGAGTTGGGTTCGAAAATACGATTTAACATACAGTGCTGGCGACAACGGTGTCCGATCAATACTCACTGCTATTATTGAAACTGGTAAAAATGAGCAGGCAACAGAGGTGTCACTGCAACCTCTTTCACTTGAGTATCAACGTGCAAGTAAAACATGGTCTACCTATTCACCCCTTGAACCAGGGTTTCTGTATGAAGAAGCAATGCGGTATGGGGACGTAAATGGTGATGGTCTCGTTGATATTCTTTACAGTGCCACAGGGAATAATGCCACTCGGATTATGTACATTAACCGGAATGACCATTGGGACAATGCGTCACCAACATTCCCGAATGTACCCTTCTATTTTAGAAGCAATAGCAGTAACGATCCCCATGAGCAGAAATATACCTACCTCATCGATCTAAATGGTGATCTCTATGCTGATATATATAATGCAGAAACAGGTGACGCATATATAAATAATAAAGACTTAACGTGGTCGATCGACGGTCGGTGGTCTCATGACCCAACTCGCAAAGAGGGATTACGACTTGCTGATGTTGCTAGAATGACCGGAAAGACTGCAATTCAACTTACTCAAGAAGCTGGAGCGATAAGGAATAATTTCTTACAGATGGCCCAAGGCAGTAGTAAGGTAGGGGGTTTTGTAAAAAGTTTGTATCAAACAAGCGATGAAATTCCTGGTGGAACAGCCAGCGCGGTTGTATACGAAGCTTTTAGCGGAAAATTACTTAGCCCAAGTGGTCATATAATTAAAACAGGATATAAGATTCGAGAGGTAAACAATCTCCTAAAAACAAATCTAACTAATGTCCAAAGATATGGTAAGTGAGCATTCTCTTTAGGTCTCACCCAGCTCTTCTGTACAACCCTGCAACTTTTTGTCACTATACATATATATGTCTACCAAATACTATAATCCGAGCGGGTTTCCTGAAAATCTTCCGGGTGAACAAATTGTTGAAGAGAAACTCAAGGCTATCATTCGAGACACCAGCGAATCATTCGGGTACGTACCACTCGAAACTTCTGCCGTAGAGTATCTAGACACATTGTCGTCAAAAGGCGAGGTTACCAAAGAAATATATACCATCGGCCGCGCGTTGGATGAAGAAACGTCCGACGGTGACCGGGCGCTCCGATTCGATCTCACTGTGCCATCTGCTCGGTACGTCGCGCAGCACTACAACGAACTCGTCTTTCCGTTTAAGCGATACCAAATACAACGTGTCTGGCGAGGTGAACGACCACAAAAGGGTCGGTTTCGTGAATTCTACCAGGCTGACATCGATGTCATTGCGAATGAAAAACTACCGCTTGCCTGTGACGCAGAGGTCGCTACGGTGATGCTGCGTATCCTCGATCGTTTTGGCATTGGTTCATTCACCATGCATCTCAACAATCGCAAGGTGCTGCAGGGAATTCTCACTGGTTGTAACATCAGCGCAACTAATGCTGCGCTTCGCATTATCGATAAGTTCGACAAAGTCGGACGAGAAAAGACTGAAGGCTCATTGGTGAGCGAGTGCGGTATCGACGCTGCTATCGCCACACAAGTGTTTGATCTTTTGGGCGAGCCGGTAGCACTCACTGATGTGCCTGCATGGTGTGTAGCACTCCCATTCAGCAATGAAGTGCTCACTGAAGGCGTTGCCGAACTGACTGCAGTTGCAGCACTGCTCGCAGCACACGCAAACGTTGTGTTCAACCCACGCATTGCCCGTGGCCTCGACTACTACACCGGGTCAGTGTTTGAAACAACACTCGATGGATTCGAAAAATACGGCAGTATTTGCTCGGGTGGTCGCTATGCAAACCTCACCGAAAAGTTTATCAGTCGCACCTTGCCCGGTGTCGGACTCTCAATTGGCCTCACCCGTCTCCTCGATATTATCAAGATTGAACAACTGTTACCGACAAACCGAGCAGGTGTAACCGATGTTGTCGTTGGACTTGCGAATGAAGACGTTCGTGCCGAAGCACATGCCCTCGGTGAAGAACTACGTCAGGCGGGCCTCAATGTGGAAGTGTTTTCTCATGATCGAGAATGTGCGACAGAAGTTGGCG
>CAZXUM010000050.1:0-4740 GCA_964644005.1 uncultured Candidatus Saccharibacteria bacterium | reverse complement strand
CTCTTCTTCGCGCGTCGACAATTCCCCACCCGCTGTTTTCTTTTGACGTGATCCTGCAAGATCGAGCTTCTCAAACAGAATAACCCCCAATTGCTTTGGCGAATTAATATTAAACTCTTCGCCTGCGTGTTTCCAAATTGTTGTTTCGAGAATTGCGAGTTCTGTGTGATAGACCTTCGACAACGTTGCGAGATGTTCCTTGTCGACACACACACCGTACGCATTCATGGTATCGATAATTGAAATGAGTGGATGCTCAATGGTTTCGTATACTTTTGATAGGCCTGTTTTTTTAAGCTCAGCAGTTGCAACTGCGTAAGCAGCACTCAGCGTATCGGTTTTTGTCTGTGACAGTATGTCGTCAGCGGTTGGATTCGTGAGGTTTGAATTCAAAAGCCAAACAATGACCTTCAGTTCTTTGAGTTGCTCCGGTGAGATGTCATCAATAGGTGCCGCGGGCACAACGGACACTGGCGAATCAACAAATCCGTCATCGGTATCACCAGCGTCGCGAGTGTCACCCAACACATTCTTGATACGCGCGGCCAGTGTTCGAAAATCGAGTTCCTGACAGAGCTTTAGCGCCGCATCGAGTGAGAAAGCTTCGCGCCAGGTTTTTTCCGGCACGGTATAGGTAATTGGTGCATCACGTCGAATTGTTGCAAGTGTTTTCGAAAATTCAGCTTCTTCTTCGCCGTCGAATAGTAATTGTGCAACACGCTCGGTTACACCAGCTTTTTTCATCACTGCCGCTCGATCTTTTTTGAGTGCGGCATACATTTTTTCAATCGGACCATACGCAGTAATCAGTTGTGTCGCTGTTTTTTCGCCGATGCCGCGGATACCAATTATATTATCAGACGTATCACCGCGCAGACCTTTGTAGTCGGGAATACGTTCAGGACCAAATCCATATCGCTCTTTCACCGTTTTTTCGTCGTACAAAATAGTATCCTTAATACCCTTTCGGAGTGTGTACACCTGGACTTTTTTTCCGCTCACCAACTGCAGAGTGTCCATATCACCAGATGCAATGATCACTGCATGATCGGTGTCTTTAAGTTGCTCAACGAGTGTGCCGAGTACATCATCAGCTTCAAATCCTTCACTATCAAGTGTTGGAACACCAAATGCGGTAAAAACATCACGGGCACGAATGAGCTGCGCCACAAGCGCCGGATCAGTTTTTTTACGGCCAGCTTTATACTCTTTGTATACTTCATGACGATAGGTTGGAGTCGGCAAATCAAACGCAGCAACAATATAGTCAGGCTTGAGTTCCTGCACAATACTGAGAAGCATTGAAATGAGTCCGTACAGTGCACCAGTCGGTTCGCCTTTTGCTGACGCGAAATCGGGCAACGCGTGATATGCACGGTGAATAATCGCATGCGAATCGAGGAGGATAATTTTTTGTGTTGGTTTTTTAGTAGCTTTCGTTGGCATGGGGTGTGTACTGTACAAGCTCGAATGGGAATGTGTACTCGTGAGTTGTATGATTAAGACCTCTACATGATACCGCGATTGCGGTATCGGGAATACATTCGACCACACGCTCGGGCCACTCAATAACTACGAGGCGGTGCGGTGTAGCAATCAGCTCGGCCCAGCCGAGGGATACGAGTTCCTGAAAGCTCCCCAATCGATACGCATCTATATGTATCAGTCCGGTAAAGGGCGCACTGATGATGTGATATATTTTTTCGATAACAAACGTTGGACTCGTTACCTGCTCCGAAACACCGAGCGCCGCAGCGAGCGCTTGGGTAAACGACGTTTTCCCTGCACCAAGGTCCCCAGAAAGCGTAACCACCGTTGCATGAGTAGCTGAAGGTAGTGCTGCAACCGTTGTTACAAACGCCTGAGCCAGCGACGCTAATTGTTCGAGTGAGTGCACCTGATAGGTAGCCATGCTCGCATTGTACACACTCCGGTATATATGAAAAGAGAAAGCCCCGAACGTAGTTCGGGGCTTGTATCCATCACACCTGCACACCTGCACACTTGTCATTCTTGCTGGCGTCGATTGCGCGCTTGATCACGGGCATGATCAATTTCTTCCCGAAGCTGTTCGCCGTATTCGCTTAAGCGAATATCTTCGGGTCGAACTCTGACAACGGGTGTTTCGTATCGACGGCCACTGATGCGAACATCGAAGTTGCCGACATACTGACCATTCGCCGGATCAAACGCCTTGATCGATACCTCAGCGGTGAAATCGCCATACGAATCGAAGTTACTCGGCCCGTATGCAAGGGTGTAGGTGTTGGTACTATTTGCATCGGTCAGTGGATTGAGTTTCCCCAATCGCTGCCGTGTACCAAACATACTGCCCGTGTTCCGTACGGTCACCATGGCGTCGCCGCCATTGATAGTGATCCGGTCGAGATTCCACGGTGTGAGATTCTCAATCGACACGTCTCCGTTGGTTGTCATGTAGTTTGGATCCGCTACCGGGCCAACAACTTGGCACCCGCCGACGAGTGCAACCAGACAGAACGCAAGAGTGATGGAAAGGAACTGGTACCTGGACATAAGGCCTCCTTTGGTTGTTTTTCAGGTCTATATAATTATATCATAAATAAAGCATGTGTCAATGTTATTCCCCTGGCACGTGCATGCTATTCTGTTGTGAGAACAGTGGGTTAAACCCTCATCCAGGCCTGCCATCCAACGGCAGCCAACCCGCTCCCCCGTGGCACATTGCACGGGGGAGTTTTTATTTCTCGGCATTTCGATGTACTGCTATACTGAAAGACACATGACTGTCCAATTTGAAGAATCAAAGCAGCAGCGACGCATCGATGAACTTCGCCACCAAGAAGAAGAGGATCTTGCGAAGTACCTCGCCGAAAAATATAAACTCGAGTACGGCGATCCACTCACCCTTACCATCAATAGCGATGCGCTCCGTGTTATTCCTGAGGACATGGCTCGCCACGCAAAAGTTGGCCCATTTGCGCTCATCGGCAAAAAAGTAAAAATCGGCATTGTTTCTCCTCAAAATGACGCCACCGCAGCAGCGCTCAAGGAAATTGAGAACAGGGGCCTTATTGTTATCCCCTTTCTCGTATCACCAACAACACTAGAGAAAATTTGGGGGCGCTATCACGACCTCTCATTCAGCAACGAAACAAAAGCTGGTTCACTCGATATTTCAAGTGACGAAATTGTTGCATCGATGAAAAAGGTGCAGCATATTCCGGACATCCAAAAATTGATCGAGGATATTTTGGCACAAAAAAAGAGCTACCGTGTTACCAAAATTTTGGAAATGATCTTGGCTGGCGCGCTCGCCATTGACGCATCTGATATCCACCTTGAACCAGAAGAAGCGTACGTTCGCCTGCGCTACCGCTTGGACGGCGTACTTACCGATGTCATGCGCTTTAGCCCGAGCACCTACAATCTCCTACTCTCGCGTATCAAACTTATTTCTGGTTTGAAACTCAACATTTCGGGAGCTCAGGACGGGCGTTTCAGTGTTGTTGTTGGCGACAGCGAGATTGAAATTCGAACATCAGTGTTGCCGGGTGCATACAACGGATCAATTGTGCTCCGCGTGCTCAATCCAAAAGGTATCCAGGTGCCGATGGAAGAGCTCGGTATCGATCCACACCTGTTTACGGTTATTGAAAAACAAATCCGCAAGCCAAACGGCATGCTTTTAACCACCGGTCCGACAGGTTCAGGAAAAACAACCACCCTCTACGCATTTCTCCGACGCATTCACACGCCGGATGTAAAAATTATCACTATTGAAAACCCGGTTGAATACCATTTGCCGGGTATTGTCCAAACACAAATTGATCCCGATAAAAACTACACCTTTGCTGAAGGGTTGCGCTCTGCCCTGCGACAAGATCCCGACATCATCATGGTTGGTGAAATCCGCGATAGCGAAACTGCAGAAATTGCTATCAATTCTGCTCTTACTGGCCACTTGGTATTTTCAACATTGCATACCAACAACGCTGCGGGCACCTTCCCCCGCTTGATTGATCTCGGTATCAATCCAAAAGTTATGACATCATCAATTAACTTGGTGCTCGCGCAACGCTTGGTGCGAAAACTCTGTCCTCTGTGCCGCAAAGAAGTTGCGCCTGATGCAAAACAAAAAAGCCTCATTGAGGCTGTGTTCGCAAGTATTCCTGACAGATCACTCGTTCCGCAAAAGATTCAGGTGTTTGAACCCGTTGGTTGCGACAAATGTAACACCACAGGATACAAGGGACGCATCGGTGTACACGAAGGTATTCTCGCAAATGCTCAAATTGAAGCGGTTATTAACTCAAACCCGAGCGAACGTGAGATTCGCAAGGCTGCTAAGGGACAAGGAATACTCGATATGCGTCAAGATGGTATTTTGAAAGCTGTACGAGGAGTCACTTCTGTTTCAGAACTCGGAAGAGTCATTGATCTCGAGGAGGAGTTCATCTAGAATGAGAAAAGTTCAGTGCACAAATGTCTAAGCAATTCCTCGGCAAGATTGCTGAGGATAAGCTGATAAGCTAAGGAGAGTGTTCGTCACCTCAACCGAAATTGAGAACCAACACATCCTCGCAAAAAAGCTCGTGATGGTCGTGAAACCCTTGCTTAGACATTTGTACACTGAACCGTATTCAATAAAAAAGCCTGGGACAGACACCCCAGAGGCTTTGGTAGCTAGGGTGAAGTGTAGCACAGCAATTTTTATATGTCAAGTATCACCGATCCGAAGGATGATGGCGAGGCTCGGGA
>CAZXUM010000049.1:0-4792 GCA_964644005.1 uncultured Candidatus Saccharibacteria bacterium | reverse complement strand
TAGCCACCGACACCGAAGGGTACGCTGGCGCCTAAGCCTTCGCGTGGCTTGTCGATGAACGTGTCGTTTCCGGAACCTCCATACAGATAGTTGGTGCCCTCGCCGCCCTCGAGGGTATCGTTGCCGCCTTCGCCGAAGAGGGAATCTGAACCCGTACGTCCTTCAATGCGATCGTCATCGCGACGGCCGGCGAGGACATCATTGCCGTCGTCACCAGAAATTTGGTCAGGACCGAATGATCCCGTGATCGTATCGTTGCCGCTGCCACCGGAAAGATACCGCTCGCTGTACTCACCGAGATGTACCGCCGATGTGGCACTAAATCCGTGTACTGCAGTGATCGTATCGTTGCCGCCTTCACCACTGATGAGTGCGGTGATATCACACCCAACGTAATTGAGCGAATCATTCCCTGACCCACCGTCGATTTGGGGGACGATAGTCAAGGGTGTGCGGGAAAATCCTATTCCTGAAAGAACCACCACATCGTTGCCAGTGCCGCCTTGGAAGAGGAAACTGCTCACGCGGGAGTAACGACGCACTTCCGTTTTTCCGTTCGCGGGAGGATTGAACCGAATCTCAACTCGTCCGGTGAGGAATGAGTTGATGGCAGCGTTTGGAGAAAAATGTACACTGACGATATCTCTTCCGCCGGTACCTGTCACTGCAACCGTCCGGCTGCCATCTTCGAGTAACTGAACGTCGAAGGTTGGCTGACCGGCATACAATTGCCGAGAGTCAAGAGGTTCAATGAGACATGTGCATGCGCGCATAGTGCTACCTTTCTGTAATTCATCCAATGAATCACACGGGTGTAGAAAATGGGTGTGGAAACAGAGCTCATACGAAAGCTCTACTAAAAATGATATTGCAATTTATAAAGCAAAATGTCAAATAAGAAACCGGCCTACCTGTAGGCCGGTTTAAAGAACTGAAACGCAACTCTAGGGCAACTCCAATGTGACGCCTATCGAATTTCATACACGGTGACGTGTACGAGACTATTCCAAAATGTATTAATCGAAACAGTTCGGCGAGTCACTCGGTTTGGTATGGTGTAGTTCGACTCCACAACCGTTACCCGTGAATTAGTTGCCTCGGTGATGATCATGGTGTGTGGCGACAATCCGCCCGAACTGAGTCGAACCTGCGCTTGTAGAATATAGCCTGGCTTGAGCCGGATACACGCGTCGGTGGCGATTCTCCGAACGTCGGATGACGATTTCCAACGCCATGCAATATCAGGATCATTTTGAGGCAACCACACAACTCCACGAGACGCACGCCACACGACTTCTTGTACAAATACTTTGCACTGTCCGCCGTAGTCACCGACCTGCGAGTTGGCTTCGGTGACAATTCGTTCGTTACGTCCTTGTTGACTCAAGTCGTCATGCCAACGTTCACTCGGCGAAGCGCCAAATGAACGCGGTGACTGAACGGCTAAGTACCCAATGAGTAGTGCCCACGAAAAAAATACAGCACGACGATGCGAATGGTGATGCATAGATCCTCCACTAAAAAGGGGTGCACAGAACGTATGTAACCTGAACATTCAGGCTCTAGGGAAGTATAAAAAAGTGTTGGTAAAGTGAGGGGTACAGTACAGATAAAACTATTCTAAAGCCTAAAAAATGTGGTATGGTGGTGATGCGTAAATGAGCAAATGCACGAAAGTGCGAGTGCGGTGCGCAGTATGGTGGCCATCGTTCAACGGTTAGGACTGCAGTTTGTGGAACTGCAAATCCGGGTTCGATTCCCGGTGGTCACCCCATTCGAGAATCAGTTGTTGAAAAGCGATGTTTCGCGCCTCAACAGAAACGTATTCTCTCAGTCCTAACCTCTCAAATTCAGCCCTAAATTCAGGGTATGCCTCTTTGATTGGCTGGAGCCATTCGTTGGCTGTAATAAAGACTTTCCCGTCTTTTATGTAGAAGTTCTGGCCGAGCGCCGAGAATATCTCCCGCTTTCGCTGAAGATTGCCCATAACAAACTCCTTTCGGGCAAAGCAGGCGAAGCCGAATACTTGCTCGGTGAGATCGAGCCACTTTGAGGCACGTCCCTCGGTTTCGCGGAGTTTCTCTTGTAATCGGGCGATTTTCTCTTTAAGTGAATCGCGCTCTTTGACGAACATGTCGTCGTCGATAAGATCGCGGTAACGCATTTTGGTCAGGTTATCGAGCTCGGTTTGCGACTCGACTACGGTTTTGTGCTGCATCTCATAAATCTTGGTACGCTCCTCGATTTCTTTATCGTTGTTGCGATTCAAAGCTTCGATAGCCCATGTCTGAAACTCGGGGAGTATAGTGTATTCCTCAAGCAGAAGCTCTATTTGAGTTTCGAGATCGTCTAGCCTGATAGGGTTTCGTTTCTTACAGGTTGAATTTTTCTTATTACCACCGCAATGGTAGTAGGCGTAATTTTTCATTTGCCCCGTTTTCTTTACGATCTTTGATCTCTCTGTAGCGGTATACATCGAATCACAGAGACCGCAGCGAATGAGTCCAGTGAATGCAAACTCATGTGTCTTGCCTCGTGGTTTGCCGGTCCTATCAAAAATAGCCTGGACCCGATCGAACTCCTCAAGGGTGATCATGGGTTTGTGATTTCCTCTGTACACTTTCTTGCCCCAGTGAAAGTTACCTGTGTAGAAAATATTGTTGAACATTTTATAAATCACACTTGGAACCATTTCCACTCCACCACTACGCTTACTCTTCAGGGACCGATAACCCCATTCTTTGCTTGCGATCTCAGCAATTTTCTTCGGAGTATAACTGCCGGTGAGCATGAGGTCCCACATCTTACGAATCAGATGAAAACGTTCTGGATCAGGCAAGATTGTATGTTCAAGTCGTTCGTTGATATAGCCAGCTGGAGCTTTTGAAGGGAACCATCCACGATCAGCTTTACCATGCATGCCGCGCTTGGTGTTTTTACGCAGTTCAATTATGAATTGATTGGCCATTCCGCTCTCAACACTAAAAAGCAAAACATTATCATCGGGTAGGTACTCTCGCTCCATTGTTTGAATGGATTCTATAATTCCTTTCTGAAGCATCCAGCTCAACTTTCCACTGTCAATCGGGTTACGTGCCAAGCGGTTGATTTGCCAACAAAGAATTCCTTTTGCTTCGCCCTTCTCAATTCTTTTGAGCATGTCATTGAAAATAGGTCTGCCAGGTTGCTTAGCCGATTTTGCTTCAGTCAGAATCTCTTTAACTGAAATGCCGAGAGAATTAGCCCGCTCCTTGAGACGGTTTATCTGGTCCTCGATTGATTGCTCTTGCCGATCCTCTGATTCCGAAGACTTGCGAGCATACATGAAATACTCAACGTTTGTAGCCATAAGTGTGTAATGTTAATTGTTAAAAGGTGTTGCTGTAGTAGCTTCTTCATGGGCTAATTGCAAGTCTTTTAGAATGGCACATCCTCGGCTCTGATCTCGTTTTCAACATTGGTAGCATCTACCCCCGACTCTGGCGCACTATTTATTTCCTCTGCTTTCTCAAGCTGTCTTATTGCAGTTGTTGGATATGTCAGGAATTGTCGTCGGTCATTCGGATCAGGTTCTTGGAAGATGAGACCAGCCGTTTCAATACTTGGCAGATAATCATAACGAAGTCTGAACATGCCGAGATTGCCGCCATAAACATGGGCGTATTGCTTGAGTATATCTTGGCGACTTACGCCCTTTTTCTTATCTTCAGGAACTGGATCCCCAAACTCATCTACCTGGTCGCGATTCCAAAGGGGCAGAATAACTTGCTGATAAAACTCATAGAGATAAGGAGATATTTCGAGTTCCTGAAAGAGTGATATTTTGTCCCAGATCTCAAAGCCGGTATCAATGTCTAATTCGGCAGCATACACTGTCGTGCCTTCACGCTTGCGATGCCAAACATTCAAAAGCGTAACTGATTTAATGATCGAGTAAATACGCTTTATATCTCGTTGGTTTCTTGGCTGTGGATTTTTTATCTTAGAAAGGAAACGCTCTTGTACAGACTTCTCATTCTCGATAATGATTTCATCGATGCCTTCAGCTTTGATTGCTGCGATACGTTTTATAAGAGCTTTGCGTAAAGGATTTTCATTAAGTTCTTTGTAGTACTTCTTTTTGTCCGACTCTCTGCGAGAAGACTGGTGAATACCGGCAAATATCTTTTCTGGATTTATTTCCGGACTAAGAAGCAGAAAACGAGTCATTTCTTGTTGGTCCATTTTTGCATTGGCTGAACAGAATATGACTGATGGGAAACCTATCACAACGGCGGTCTTTGTTTTGGTCCCAGCTTTCTGAGTTTTATCAGTTATTTTGTGCCTCGCCTCTTTTTCGTCATGAGAAAGTGTAGAGCGAAGCTTTGTGAGAAGTGTTGGATGCGGCATATCGAGAAAGACAATAATTTTTCTTGATAAGTCGATAATATGTTCATTTGTTTCCTTTTTATACACGCCGGTCTCATGGAGAAATGAGGTGGGTGATGCACCAGCAAGCTTCATCACGTCTTCCGGAGGAAAGAGGTAAGAGATCTCAAGAGGGATGAAGCTTTTACCTGAGGATGATGGAGCATTAAAACTTATATTAAATTGCGCATTGTCGGTGTATGCCGCAAGCATAGCTAGAAAGGTAATAATTTTATTGCCGTCATCTTTTTTGATGGTGAGGTCTAGGACCTGCCGCACCTGATCAAGAGTGATCGGTTCAGGTGGGGTAATACGTTCTTTAATTTTATTGAGTTCGTCTTTGATCGTAAGTGACTCTAGATTCTGATTCATGATTTTGTAATTT
>CAZXUM010000048.1:0-4850 GCA_964644005.1 uncultured Candidatus Saccharibacteria bacterium | reverse complement strand
ATATTGGGCAGCATCAACGTCTGGAGTATCGGCTAACACCTGCTCGGTGAGTGTTTTGCGAGCTGCGACGAGAGCTTGGGCAGTTACCTTTGGTCGAGTACCGGTAAAGCCTCCAGCCATCGGCGTTTTTGATCGAGCGTAAAACTGCGTATAGCGTGGTGAGTCTTTAAAACCAGGAATGGGGAAGTCCTCGAGACCCATGTTGTATGTGTCGCCCGGTTGATCCGCAGTCACCGAAGCCTCGATACTTCCTGCAACTGTTCCTTTTTGCGCCGGCACCGTTACCTGATTGTCCAATCGATAGATGCGGCGGCTCACTGTTTCAAAACGGGTGGTTTTAACCAAAATTTGTGGAGAGTTCGTTTTGTTGTAGATAATCAGTTTCCCCGTCGATTTTATGTTGACGGTTTCAGTTGATGTTCCGGTAAGGGTGATACTCTTTGAGACAGCTGCTTCGCGAGGTACATATATAAGAGAGGTTGTTGTTCCTTGAACGAGGTTTGCTTGGACCACCAAATTTGGAACGGTGATAGGTTCAGGCTTTAACGTCACCGTAAGTGCAGCGCGGGTAAACAAGCTCGAAACAATAAACCCCAGCACCAGGACGCTGACAACAGAAATCCCCCACACAATAATGCGCGGACCACGGCGTACTTTTTCTGGACGATCGAGTGTTCCATCAAAGGCAGGCTGATACAAACCCTCATCACGAATCGGTCGCACCAGCTCCGGCTTGCGGGTAATAATAGTCGGCTCTACCCTTCGGCGTGGTAGTGACACGTTTCGGATTGAACGTCGATCTGGAGGAGTGATGTCATTCATAAATTAAGGACGGAGCTTGGCAACCGCAAGAGTTGCGAGAGCTATGAACGTATCATAGCGGGCCTCGGGCTCGAGCGCAATAAATGGCGTGAGTTGCTCTTTGGTAATAACCTGTACACTACTGCCCGGAACAAGAATATTGAGCGTTGCTTCGTATAGTGGTGCAACGTCATCATCTGAGGTAAGAAACATCGGAATACGCGGAATGAGTGCTTGCGTCTCACTTCCTGTCGGCGTGAGTTGCTGTATCCACGATTGCAGCACCGGTTCAACAACCTTCTTAATTTTTTCTGTGGTTGTGTCGTGACTTGCATCACGAACAGTCATGGCAATGAGCGAGCGCGCCACATCGGGTGTGGTGTGCATTTTTTTCGCTACCGCTCGAACCAGAGCGTGCCATCCCTGTGGAAACGACCCCGCTTGGGTGAGCACACTGTGGGATACCCGAATAGTGTCCGTAATTTCTCCCGTAATATCAGCAAAAAACCAATCATTTTGAGCAGGAAAGAGGTCGCGAAGCGCATCAAACGCAATCACGCTAAACGCGTGGAAGTAGACACCTTTCGGATGGAGCCTCCGTGTTATGAGCACATCGAGTTGCTTTTTGAGCGATGCGGGCATAACACTGAGCACCGATCCAAGTGTTACCTTATGTGTCGACATACCAAATGGGTGCGTCGTTTCGTATCCATTGAGGAGAATACTTGTAGTGCGACTGTCACACACCGCAACACTTGGATGTTGGCGAGTGTATTCAGTAACGTGCGCTGCAACTGTCTGAGTTACTAATCTTTCACTCAGAGTAAACGGCACCGTGCGTTCGATAGTATCAACTCGCGGCACCACATCAACCCACGGTGAACTGAAAATACAGAACACATTACCAACGCGAGACGCTCGGCCACTGACAATTACTTTTTGTACGTCGCCAGCTGTTGCATCAATCAGATCGCGGAGCGCTGCGAAGAGTGAACGCTCGAGTGTTGCCGGATCGAGTTCGTCTGAGAGTGGCAAGAACATGCGGCGCGAAGACACGACGGTTGCACGTTTAGTGTGTTCACCTGGTTCGTGAACAAATAACAGTGCAGCGCCAATACTACTATTGCCAACATCGAGAACAATGCTGAGCGGTTGTGAAGCCATTACTTCTATTATACGGCGTAATGAATACCAGGAGCAACAGATGTGTGGGTTAAAATCGACTCACCGTTATGTAAGTGTTGCCTTAATACGGCGAACACCGGCAGATACCGCTTCTTCTTTGACAATAGTGAGGACGCCAATGTCGCTGGTATTTTTTACATGCGGGCCGCCACAAAATTCTTTTGAGTACGCCGTCTCAAGTGATTCACCGATGAAATACACCGTAACCATGTCGCCGTACTTGTCGCCAAAGAAGTGATTTGCACCGGTTTTTTCTGCTGCAGCTTTTGGAAGTACCACACTTTGCACCGGCAGGGCTGCGGTAATTTTTTCGTTCACGAGTGTTTCGACTCGTTTTTTTTCGTCGTCAGTCATTTTTTGGGTGTGCACAAAATCGAATCGGAGGCGTTCAGCAGTGATGTTACTTCCCTTTTGCTGCACATGGGTACCGAGCACGCCGCGGAGCGCTTGGTGCAGTAGGTGTGTTGCGGTGTGATAGCGAACTTCTGCTTCACCAGTACCCGCAAGGCCGCCTTTAAATTTCTGCTCGGCGCCAGTGCGAGATGTATCTTGGTGCGCTTTAAATGCTGCATCGTATCCCGCCTTGTCGACAGTAATCTGCTGCGCGTGTGCAAGCTCAATAGTGAGGTCGATTGGAAATCCGTAACTTGAAAAGAGTGTGAACGCATCAGCGCCGCTCATGTTCTTTCCTGCTGCAGCAAGCTTTTCAAATTCCTTTACACCAGCCTGTAGGGTTTTTACGAATTTTTCAGTTTCTGCAAAAAGAGTGGCCACAATGGCATCTGACTGCGTGGTGAGTGTTGGGTAGATATCACCATAATAGTTCACACTAGCTGCGACAATGCGAGTAATTGCTTCGGGTGAAATTGTTCGCGCATCAGCACTAAACACCGCACGACGAATGAGCCGACGGAGAATGTAGCCACGATCAGTGTTTGACGGCAGCACCCCATCAGCAATCATAAATACTGCTGCACGCATATGATCGGCAATAATACGCTGCCCGCGAAGTTCTGATGCAATTGTTTTCGCTTCGGCCATGATGCCCGCAAAGACATCGGTATCAAAAATGTTGGTTTTTCCCTGGAGCACCGCGCAGACTCGCTCAAAACCCGAGCCGGTATCAACATTTTGAGCAGCGAGCTTTCCGACAACCACACCGTCCTTTTTCACATACTCCATGAATACATCATTCCAAATTTCAACAACCTCTTGTGTGTCATCTGCGGCAAGATACTCAGCCTTAGTCATTCCCTGCGTGTGTGCACCGGTGAGATCGTAAAACATTTCGGTGTCGGGACCACATGGACCATTGTCGCCAGCACTCCACCAGTTATTTTTTGCGGGCATGAAATAGATGCGTTCTCCGGTAACACTATGTTTCTCAAAAATATTTTTCCAAAGCTCTGCAGATTCGTCGTCACGCGGAGCGTTTGCATCACCTTCAAAACAGGTGACGTAGAGCCGCTGCGGATCGAGACCAAAGCCTTCGGTCTTTGACGTGAGCAATTCAAAACTCCATTGAATAGCATCTTTCTTAAAGTAATCGCCGAACGACCAGCTCCCCATCATTTCGAAAAAGGTTGCGTGGGTGTTGTCGCCAACCTCATCGATGTCATTAGTGCGAATACATTTTTGAAGGTTTGCAACGCGAGTGCCCTGAGGATGTGTTTGTCCCAGCAAATATGGAACAAGTGGTTGCATACCCGCAGTGGTAAAGAGTACCGAGGGATCGTTTTCAGGAACCAGCGATGCTGATGGCAACACTGCGTGGCCGCGCTTTTCAAAAAAATCCAGAAATCGTTTTCGGATTTCGTGTGATGTCATATGACTGAAACTATACCATGGGCTATATAAAAAAGACCCCGACATAATATCGGGGTCCTACAGAGTTATGGTCTCTGTTTAACCGCCGGAAGTTGTACCATTTGTAGAAGTGCGTGTCCGGTCACCGAGCAAGAGCCAATGCACAATACTTGGCATCGCACGAATGTGATGTTCGCGCGCAGCCATCCTCACGCTATCTGACATCGTTTGGAGCGTAAGTGCTTCAATGGCAATGATTTCCTGCAGCTTCATGACTGCAGTATCACCCTTGTCATCACACAAACTCCACAGTGGATGTCGTATGTTAAAGATGAGCGTTGCAGTATTCGGATCGAGCTTCCAGAGATCTGGTGAGTCGAGAGATTCATGAACGAACTGTAAGCCGAGTTGGGCACTTTTGGCAGCCCCGCGAGGCTTTCCCGTCGGACCCTGCACCGAGTGCCGTGGATCATGTCGAGAACCACCAGAACGTGTTCCACCTTCTCCAGAAGGAGGTGCACCAGTTCCAGAAGTGCTGGTTGAGGTTTGAACGACCCCATCACCAACACCTTGCGTTGGCATACCAACTGACGCACGCTGCGGAGCAGCCTTAAAGTACCTGAGCGCCTCAACCAGTGGACTATTTTGACCACTTTTGATGAGCTGCTCAAGTACTTGCATGGAACGTACGCCGAGATCCTGAAGACGTTGCTCTTGACGAGCTTCACGTGCTTCAGTGGCGTATTTGCTTCCATGTTCGTCCCACCACAATGAGAGGTGCACAATGAGGTCGGTAAGCGCGTCGTTTTTCGCAAACGCTTTTCGATTTGCTTGGAGTGTTACTCGTTCAGCAACAATTTCTCCCTCAAAGAGACCTCCAGTGAGTGCGCCCGACAAATCGTCGCCGATTAGCTCTTCAGCATATCGAACGAACAAATGTGCCGGAAACCGAAAGTCATTCCCTACCATTCCAAACAGTACGTGTGGTGCTGGTTTTTGCTTCCGACGGCTTGCGTTAACCGCAAACAAACGGAAGGTTATTTGTCCAGCCACGGGAC
>CAZXUM010000047.1:0-4940 GCA_964644005.1 uncultured Candidatus Saccharibacteria bacterium | reverse complement strand
ACGAAGATCGTAGCTTTTCAATCGTACTTAAAACTTCACCAACATCGAGCCTTATTCTCAAAGCTCTCAAAGCCGAAAAGGGTTCAGGAAAAAACGTCCTCGCAAAAGTCGGCACACTTTCAAAAGCGCAAGTTAAGGAAATCGCCGAAAAGAAACTTCCCGATCTCAATACCGAATCTGTTGAATCAGCAATACGCATTGTTGAAGGCCAGGCTCGCTCAATGGGTGTTGATGTTAAATAATCGCTTGCTCAAGCGAGTAGACAGTGCTCGGGCATGGTGGTAGGCTCTTCTTCGGAAGAGTCTTTTCATTTTTGATGGAGGCATCATGGGTAAGAAACAATATGCAGAATGTGTGTTTGGGACGGCTGTTGGCGGCTCGGTACTGATCATTGCGCAGCACCGAGATACATCGGTGCTGCTCGATTACGAACGGAGGTTGATCAAGCTGCTGGGCCAAAAACTGGATGCGATGCAGGTGGCACATGAGTGTTTCTCGTTACTGTCGCTGCGCAGGGAAGAGAACCGCGCGCAAAAAAAGAGTGACCGCGCGCTCGAAAAGCTTAAGGCGCTCTGTCAGGCATGCGATATGTGTGTGGTGGTTGATGGCTACAATGCCATCGGCCTCAGTTTCTCGGCTATTGTGCAGGTTGTGCTGGCTGATCGGCCAATGGTTATCGTCGTTGAAGATAAAAAGAAGGCGCGGTTGGTGGTGGGTATGCTTGCGCTCAGTCGGCCGGATGAGATCAGCATGTGCACATTTGGTGATACATCGGTTGTCGACAGGATTATGAAAAAACTTGCCTATGCGGTGCAGCGTCGAAAGCAGTGGAACTAGTGTGTTGTAAGGCCGCGCGTCCGAAGGACGCGCGGCCTTTTCTTTTCCCTGGCGCATAGTATGCTGACAGCAGAACCACTTGTGAAAGGAGTGTTGTATGAGTAATGCGCCTATTGTCCGGCATCAAATTCGGATCTTCAGAACAGTAGAGAACGTGTACGTGATCGTGCGCGAAACTGAGGCAGAAAAGTTTTGTGCCCCAGAGTTTCCATTCCAGCCCGCGCAGGGTTCGTGTATATTTACGCGGGCCTACAATGTCGACAGGGCAATGATTGAGAAAGAGTCCGCGAAGTGGAGTGAGCAGCACATTCCCAAGGATGCTACGATCTCGAATGTTTCGGCGCCAGCGATTCAACACCGGTGCCGAGTGTTTGACAGCATGCCTCATTTGCCGCTGCGCACTAAGATTCAGGCGGATCGCCGGTTTACAATGTTCTGGGATGAAATGCTGGAAATGCAATCGGAACGCATCAACGGTGTTGAATTGCCCGCAGGAAAAGTCATTTTCGGAAAAATACACTTTTCCTGCGAGATTATTTGGCACCATGCAGCGACATACCTGTTTGAACAGGGTGTTGAAAAGTATGTCACGAAAGACATTCGTGAATGCTTAATTCGCAACAAGAGCACGCGCTAATGTGGTGTGGTTCACTCAGTAACATACCCGCCGAAACATTCGGCGGTTTTTCTATTGTCGTTCTAAAATGGTAAAGGTGTGTGGAGGGGTGCTTTCAGAATGTATTTGTCGGGAAATTTCCCGCGTAAACAGAGAGTAATCGGGGAAAAAAGTATCTGCATCTGGAGTATGTGCATCAATCACGCTGAGGTAGAGTCGATCGGTGTGTGGAAGTCCTTCGGTAAAAATCGATGTGCCACCAATAAGAAAAATTTCTTCGGTATCAATTTTTTTCGCATAGGCAAGTGCCTCGGGTACTGAACGCACGACAACGCAGCCGGGGATAGTTGTTGTTGATTGAGACACAACAATGTGTGTTCGGCCGGGCAGCACTCTGCCGATTGATGCAAACGTTTTTCTACCCATAACAATTGGGTGACCCATCGTGAGTGTTTTAAAACGAGCAAGATCGTCGGGTATACGCCAGAGCAAGTTTCCGTTTTTGCCAATGCCTCGTCCATTTTTTTCAACGGCAGCAATGGCGCTTATACGAGCACGAGGTGAAAGTGATGACATAGAGAATACGATAGGCGTGTCTAAAGTTTGTACTGCTCCTTAAGTTTTTTAATATTGCCCGTGCTGACGAGGCGCACTTCTGCAGCATCGGCACGCGCACGTCCTTCACGAATTTTAATAAATCCTTCAACAATATCTTTTTGGTGATAACGGCTGCGCGTTGGTGTAATGCTTTCATCGAGTTGTTCAAATACCACTTGGCAAAATCGTTCACCAGGATACAGCTTTACCACCTGCGACGACGTGTTGTTTCGAATAGGAATCACAAGCTGTCCTTCGTAGCCTGAGTCGATGATGCCGGTGAGATCAACCGACAAGCCTTTACGATTTGTTGATGAGCGAGGGTAGAGCACAGCCATGAGGTCGTTTGGTACCTTCACTGCTTCCAGTGTTGACGCGAGCACATACTCGCCGGGCAACAGATCAAAGTGTTGTGACTGCTCTAGTTCGATTGTTTCAAAGTATTGTTTCTGTTTTCCCTGGAGGTGATCGATTGAAAGTGCTTCGCGGCCGTGCTCAGTGAGGTGCCACATTTTGGGAATGAGAAAGGTATATCCAAGGCGAAGGTCGACTGCGTGAGCTTGCAGTTGGAATCGATCGAGCGACGGCTTGAATACAATGCTGCCTGCCTTCACGCGCTCAATGATTTGTCGTTTGGTGATGATTGCCATGATTATAAAACAATTTTTAAGCCTTTGATCGGATCGTGCGGCTGGTACTGTGCCGTTAAATTTTCGACAATACTGTTTACGAGCGTTGGATCTTTTTTCTCAGCACGATCGAACGCTTTTTCCGGAAGATGGAGCGTTACCTTTTTCTGACTATCTGCCGTTCGCGTAATAATTTCTTCAGCGGCTTCGTAGTGAATGTCATAAATATGGGCATTTGAAATTGAATGTGAATACACACCAACACCAACACCGAGTTTTTGTGCCAACATCTGCTGCAACAACACAAAACCGGCAACATCGTGCGGGAAGCCGAGAATCATGTCGTTCGATCGCACAATGTTGTGCAAATGAAGTTTGCCGCCAATAATGTTGACGGTAAATGTATACGGACACGGCACATTTTTCTTTTTGAAGAGACTGAGCCCGTCAGCGCTGGGATCCCAGGTGACAATAACGCCATGCCGCGAGCTTGGCTCTTTGGTGAGGAGGTCGAGCAGGAGTTGTATCTGGTCACGGCCAAAATGTTTTCGCCAGCGATAGCCGTAGGCAACAGTGACAACATCGCCCGGGTTAGTGAAGTCGTCCCAAATTTTTGTGTACTCACGGAGAAAGTCTTCGGGTTTGCGTGACCCCGCAAGAAACCATATTTGTTCGGCAACAAACACGCGAATAGGAATTTTGCGGAGGGCGAGAAGGGGGAAGCCGTCTTTCTCAATATCCATTGAGAAATGCATGCCGGGGATTGCTTTGGTTTCGTGTCCGGTACGTTCGCTCTTTTCAACGATACCTCGTGTTAGAATCGTGGAAAGCAGCTGTTGGTAAATGCTGTCGAATACGGCCATGCCGTTAGTATACCTATGTCACACCCTATTGCATACCCGTATCTTCCATCTGGACGAGCCTTTATATACGTGTCAGAAAACGATCCGTTCATGGCTGCGGCAAAGCAGGTATGTCTTGAATTATCGACTGAAAAAAATCAGCCAACTGGCGCAGTACTGGTGCGCAACGGCAGGATCATTGCCCAAGCGGCAAACCAAGTAGCGATTAAAAATGAGTACATCCGTGATCTGCATAAACGTGGTTGGTGCATACGGCACATGCTCGGCGTAAAGACGGGAACTAAGTATTGGGTGTGTCCGGGATGTTCGGGCTATTCGCTCCACGCAGAAGCCCGTGTAATTGCTGATGCGAAACGAAAGGGAGTTTCAACCGAAGGTGCAGATATCTATTTGTACGGTCACTGGTGGTGCTGCAAACCGTGCTGGGACCGCATGATTGAAGCCGGGATCAAGGATGTGTACCTGTTAGAGGGCAGCGAGGGGATGTTTCATGGGAGTCGTAAGTAGTTATTAAAACGGTGTGCTACACTGGCCGATAATGAAAGACAGAAAGATTCAATCTCTCATAACGGGCGAGACGGCTCGACAGAAAAAAGTCATCAACCTGATTGCGTCTGAAAACTATGTATCTGACGATGTGCTCAAGGCCCTCGGCTCGGTGTTGACCAATAAATATTCTGAAGGATATTCCCACAAGCGGTATTACGGCGGCCAAACATACACTGATCAAGTTGAAGATCTCTGTCGTGCTCGTGCCCTCAAATTGTTTAAGCTTTCTCCAGAAAAATGGCACGTGAATGTGCAGCCGCTCTCAGGTTCGCCGGCCAATTTTGCGGTATACACTGCGCTTGTGCCGCCCGGTGGAAAAATTATGGGCATGAGTCTCGATCATGGCGGCCACCTCACCCATGGGCACAAAGTATCAGCAACATCGCTTTTTTGGCAGTCGGTGCAGTATGGTGTTGACCCAAAAACCGAAACGCTCGATTACGATGCTATTGAGAAACAAGCAGTCGCAGAAAAGCCAGCAATTATTGTGGCTGGCTACACGGCCTATCCGCGGCGCATCGACTGGAAGCGCTTTCGAGCAATCGCCGATGCTGCGGGGGCGCTACTCATGGTAGATATGTCGCACTTTGCCGGGCTTGTTGCGGGCGGCGTCTATCCACCACCATTTCAGTATGCTGATGTAGTGACAACAACGGTGCATAAGACATTACGTGGTCCCCGCAGCGGCATCATCTTTTCTCGTGTCGATGAACGTATCCTGCACAAAAAAATTGATCGGGCGATTTTTCCCGGTCTCCAAGGCGGGCCACACATGAACCAAATTGCTGCGGTTGCAGTAGCGCTCGGTGAGGCGGCAACACCCGCGTTTAAAAAGTACGCCGCTCAAAT
>CAZXUM010000046.1:4779-5027 GCA_964644005.1 uncultured Candidatus Saccharibacteria bacterium | reverse complement strand
CCAAAAATCTGATCTCATTATTTTAGCGGCTCGTCCGTCAGTTGGTAAAACATCGCTTGCGCTCGACATTGCTCGTCAGGCCGCAATCAATTACAACGTTCCGGTCGGTATTTTTTCACTTGAAATGAGCAATCAGCAACTCGTCGACCGTATGCTTGCCGCCGAGTCTCGTGTCGATGCGTGGAAACTCCGCACCGGAAAAGTAAATGACATCGAGGATTTTGAAAAACTCAAAGAAGGTATCGATC
>CAZXUM010000046.1:0-4769 GCA_964644005.1 uncultured Candidatus Saccharibacteria bacterium | reverse complement strand
ATGCACCACTCTACATCGACGATCAGCCAGGTAACACTATTTTGAAAATGCGCTCAACCGCCCGTCGTTTGAAGAGCGAAAAAAATATTGGTCTGCTCATCGTCGACTACTTGCAGCTCATTATTCCTTCAAATACTCGTACCGATAACGTGGTCCAGCAGGTAACCGAAATTTCTCGGTCACTGAAGCAACTCGCCCGCGAACTCGAGGTACCGGTTATTGCCCTCTCGCAGCTCTCTCGTGAAGTTGAAAAGCGCGGCGGCCGCCCTCGCCTCTCAGATTTGCGTGATTCAGGTTCTATCGAACAAGACGCCGACGTCGTTATGTTTATTCACCGTGAAGATCGCACAAAAGAAGACTCCGATCGACCAAACATTGCCGAAATCATGATTGAAAAGCACCGCAACGGTCCGACTGGTCGTGTTGAACTCTTTTTCGATTCAAACAAAGCTACATTCCTCAGTATTGAGAAGAGTAACTTTGCAACGCTGCAGTCATCGGCAACTGATTTTTAACTCCTCGAAATGGATACCTTTCGTACACTCGAACAACTCTTCAAGGAATTTCCGGGCATCGGGCCGCGGCAAGCCGAGCGATTTGTCTATTTTTTACTCACCAAACCTGCAGCTTTCAGCAATTCCCTCGCCCAGGCAATTAGTCAACTCAAAGTAGGGATGCAGGTGTGCACCGAATGCGGCCGCCATTTTGCTAAAAAGCACGATGCACAAAGCCTTTGCTCAATTTGCATGAACCAAAATCGAACTCATGAAACGCTCATGATCGTCAGCCGTGATGTTGATATTGATGCGATTGAACGAAGCGGTGTGTACGAGGGGGTCTATTTTGTGCTCGGCGGTATTGTTCCTATCCTTGAAAAAGAGCCCGAGAAACGAGTGCGTATTGAGGCACTCGAAACACGTATCAAACGTGACGGCGCACTCCACGCCCTCAGCGAGATCGTTTTTGCTCTTAATGCTAACCCCGATGGCGAACATACGGTTGAATACATTTCCAAACGAATTCAACCGCTCATTAGTGAGTACACCATTAAAACCTCAATGCTCGGTCGCGGTCTTTCAACGGGTACCGAAATTGAATACTCCGATCCGGAGACCCTAAAGAACGCTCTGCAACATAGGATGTAAAAATCTATCCAACGCTCTCAATCTTTATCTTAGAAAATGGCTGGCGATGACCGTTCTTTTTCATGTAGCGACTCTTTGGTCGGTACTTCATAACGACGAGTTTTTTTGCACGGCCGTTTTCGACAAATGATGCAGTTACCTTTGCACCAGCAACAGTTGGAGAGCCAACTTTCACGGTATCGCCCGAAATGGTCATAAGAGCATCAAACGTGAGCTCTTCGCCGGCCTTCATGGTATCGCCAAGCTTTTCAACGGTGATAGTGTCGCCTGCAGCAACAAGGTACTGCTTTCCACCAGTCATAATAACCGCCATAGCCCCTGAAGTAGCCTTTGGTGCCGTCTTTTTAGTTGTTTTTGGTGCCGTTGCCATATAAATATCTTTGAGTGCACATATTACTCTACCTCGTCTGGTTTATCAAGGGCTATTGCCTCAATCCCTATAGTAGCGCCGGTAATACGGAGCATGTCCTTGTCGATCTTCTTAAACTCCTTGTTTGATTCATTAAACCGACGAACAGCGCTTCCAAGGGATTCTCCAAGCTTTGTGTGGCTTTGTTCATACACCTTAAGATGTCGGCTCAAATCCTCAACTTTGCCAATAATCTGCTTTGCCGACTCCTCAATTTTGAGGGCTTTCAATCCCTGCAGCACCGTTTGTAAGTAGGCTAAAAAAGACGTCGGAGAGACAATAATTACATGGTACTTCCCTGCTGCTCGCTGGATAAGATTTTCAGAATCTTCTTTGAGGGCGCCAATTTTATTAATCAAAAGATCGTAGTAAATAGCTTCATGCGGAATGAACATAAAGGCAAAGTCCATTGTCTTTTGGGCAGGCTGAATGTACTTCGCTGTCTCGACGATACGCTCCTTCAGGTCATTGAGAAAGATTTTTTCATATCGTTCGCGCTCGAGTGGTTCACGGGTTTCGATAATACGATTATAGTTCTCAAGAGAAAATTTTGAATCGACAGGAATGATGTGGTCTTTTACAAAAACCACCGCATCGGCAATGGTGCCATCAGGAAAGGCGTACTGCATTTGAAAGCTCCCCGGTGGTAACACGTTTTTAAGGAGGGTTTCTAAATAGTATTCCCCCACTACGCCGCGCTGCTTCGGATTTTTGAAAATTTCACCAAGTGACTGGAGTTGATCGGCAAATCCTGCTACCTGCTTGCCCGTCTCCTTTACTTCAGTGAGCTCTCGGGTGATATCTTTAATGAGCCGTTGGGATTCACCGAACTGTGTCTGCATTGACTGACGCATCACCTGCGACGATTCACCGAGCTTGGCATCAACCGTGCGCGAGAGTTCGTTAATTTGCTGGAGCATCAATTTAAATGCCCCGTCGTTATTGGGCACTTCAGGTATCTTTTTGGCGTTTTTAAGGACGAACCACAACAACACCACATTGATAGCGCCTGCTATCAATACCACAAGAATAATCACCCAGGTACTTGTCATTACGCTATAGTATGAAAAAATAGGACATATGTCACTACAACAAACAATTAAGGAGAATATCAAAAACGCGATGCGAGCAAAGGACCAAGTAACACTCACTGTATTGAAAGGTATCAACGCTGCAATCGGAAATGAACTCATTGCTCTCAAAAAACATGCCGATCAAGAGCTCAGTGATAGTGAAGTACTCGCTCTCATCAAACGTGCGGTTAAGCAACGCAAAGATTCGATTGAACAATTTACTGCCGGCGGTCGTCCTGAACTCGCTGACGATGAAAAAGCTGAGTTGGTCATTCTTGAGGCGTATGTTCCTGCAACAATGAGTCGCGATGATATCAAGAAAGTAGCTGAAGCAAAAATGACCGCTCTCGGCATTACCGACAAAGCAAAGGCAGGCATTCTGACTGGTGCAATTATGAAAGAATTGAAGGATCAGGCTGATGGCGCTGACGTAAAAGCAGTTGTGGATAGCTTGTTTGACAAATAGATATATAGTGGTATACAATTTGCTGAGGTCAGTTCACACCACTTCTTCTTTTACGTGCGAGGTGCACCATGGACGGAAAGCAGATTGGCACATCAGCAGATCCCGACGTCACGCTCATGACCGAACTCGGTGAGCAGGAAACGCCGGCGTTTCGAAAGCTGACGTTTCGACGGATCAAACGTATGCTTCGCCAAACGAAGCGCGCAATGCGCCGAAGTGGCAGACGCTTCAACGAAATTATCGATGAAGTGTTTCACTTCAACGGTGTTGCGTTGAGTGCGCGGCGATTTCTGAGGCGCTACCTCTGGACACATATCGGACACTGCTCCGGTCCCGATATCCAGTGGCGTCGAACGCAACTCCTGACAGCGCTTGGCCTCTAACATGCAGGCCAAGCGAAAGGAAGCCGGCAAGATGTATACATCTTGCCGGCTTTTTAATACACACCTCATTTTTACGCCGAGGAGATAAATGCTAAAATCATGCAATGAAATTAGCTTCTGGTGCCTGCGGTCTTATTATTTGTTTCGCGTTTGTTGTGTCATCGGTAGGAGCACAGGTTGTCCCAACACTTCCTGCCAACTGTATTCTTTCCCGCTCCCTCTCACTGTGATTTTCTGGCGAAGATGTTCGTCTGCTACAAAAAATTCTCACCAAAAATAGCGCTACCCAGATTGCTCTCAATGGCAACGGCTCAGCGGGGTTTGAAACAACCTACTTTGGCCCGGCTACACAAGCTGCAGTGGCTCGATTTCAAGCACTTAACGCAGCAGCGGTGCTTACACCAGCAGGATTAACCGTTCCAAACGGATATGTTGGCCCCCTTACTCGAACAGCGTTGCAGCACGTGTGTGCGCAGCCAATTGGAATCGCTCCTTCGTCACCCATTACACCTACGAGTCCAACAACAGCTACGCCACCCAACGCTGTTACCACTTCCGAAACTGTCTCTACATCAAAAAGAGCAGGCACTACGTTTACTGTACCCGTAAAATCGAGCAAGACGGCATTTTTAAATACAAAATTTGAAGCAGCCACCAACTTCCCCTCTGGTGTTGTCTGGAATGCAACAAAACAAACACTCGCATTTCAACCAGCAACTCCTGCTGGCATATACACATTTAAGTTTCGCGGTATTGAAGGAAATCGACTAAACAACCTTGAGGTGAAAGTTACCCTTCGTCCTTCATCACTTGTAACTACTGCGACCACACCACCCCCACCGCCAAGTAGTCCTTTCTCTGTTACCTGTGGAGTGCAGCCTACTGTTGCCTCAATTAACCAACAGGTGAGTTGGAGGGCATTTCCAACTGGCGGCAGCGGTACCTACTACTACCTATGGAACGGCACCGACGGGCTCACCGGATCAAGTCAGGAGTCAAAAAAATCATACAGCTCGTCAGGCGCAAAATTAGCAGCTGTTGGTGTGAGTGATGGGTACACACAAAAAAGCAGCCAGTGTCCACAAGTAACTGTTACTTCAACCGTTGCTCAAAATCAGGCTCCGGTCGCTCAGGCACAAACAGTTACCTACTACAAACAACGCTCGCTTGATAAGTACACAAACAATGTCATCGGATGGTTTCTTATTGCTGGTGCAAGTCACTACGAACCATACCGTCGAGTTCTTTGGGCACACCAGTACGTTACTCAAATTGCAAACGGAACCTTTAACT
>CAZXUM010000045.1:0-5118 GCA_964644005.1 uncultured Candidatus Saccharibacteria bacterium | reverse complement strand
ATTCATAATTGATAAATTAGATTCACTACCATGATGTTTCCAAAAAAAGTTAAATATCGAAAATGGCATACCTTTCGTGAAAATCCGAAGAAGGTTACGCCTGCAACTCGTGGTGTGAAACTCTCATTCGGTTCTTTCGGTCTCAAGGCAATGGCAGCAGGTCGTGTTCGTTCAAACCAGCTTGAAGCTGCTCGAAAGGTGGTATCGCGTGCGGTATCAAAAACGGGGAAACTCTGGATTCGCGTGTTTCCTGATATGCCATTTACCCAGAAGCCTGCGGAAGTGAAGATGGGTAAGGGTAAAGGAGATCCGGTTGGCTACCAGACACAAGTGTACGCTGGTCGTATTTTGTTTGAAATCGACGGTGTGCCTGAAGTCGAGGCTCGGGAGGCTCTCAAAAGTGCTGGTGGAAAGCTTCCAATCAAAACAAAAGTCGTCTCACGCGAATAATCTCACCATCCTATTTCTATGAAAAAAAAACTACTAAAAGATCTCCGTGGAAAAGGTGTTGAAGCATTTGAAAAAGCGCTCAGTGAGAAGCGTAATGTGTTCCGTGCATTCACCTTTGGTGTCGCGGGAAGCAAAGCAAAAAACAATCGAGAGGGAACAGCGCTCAGAAAGGATATTGCCCAAATCTTGACCCTTTTGGGAGAAAAAGGTAGAACAAACTAACGTTATTTAAATTGTATGACAGTAGAAACAACACCAATTCGCCGAAAAACCCTCGAGGGCAAAGTCGTATCTAACAAAATGAAAGATACGGTTGTTGTTGCTGTCGATACGTATTCGCAGCACCCAAAGTATAAAAAGTACCTTCTTCGCCAGAAGAAGATCATGGCCCATGATCCAGGTAACACTAAAAACATTGGTGACACTGTTTCTATCGAAGAGTGTCGTCCGCTCTCACGCCGCAAACATTTTGTTGTAAAAGCATAATACTCCTACTATGGTTCAACCACGCTCAATCGTAAAAATCGCAGACAACACTGGTGCAAAAATCGGTCGCGTGTTTAAAGTACTCGGTGCAAGTAAAAAGCGCTGGGCTGAACTCGGTGAACTGGTAGTACTTTCGGTACAAAAAGCAGAGCCACGCAAGCAGCTCAAGAAAAAAGAAGTACTCACTGCTGTTGTTGTACGACAGCGCAAGCCGTTCCGTCGCACTGACGGCTCGTACATTCGTTTCGATGAAAATGCAGTTGTTATTATCAACAAAGCAACCGGCGAACCTCTTGGTAACCGTGTCTTCGGACCAATTCCTCGTGAAGTGGTTGAGAAAGGATATCCAAAGATTGGTTCAATGGCGCCTGAGGTGGTGTAACACTGTGGCCCAATCCTACTTATATGCATATTAAAAAAGGCGACAACGTAAAGGTAATTTCAGGAAACGACAAGGGTAAAACCGGCGCTGTTGTTCGTGCATTGCCAAAAACGGGACAGGTTATCATTGCGGGAGTGAACATGAAAAAGAAGCACGAACGTTCGCGCAAAGAGGGCAAAAAGGGGCAGGTCGTGCAGATTGAAACTCCAATCAACGCATCAAATGTTCAGAAAGTGAAATAAGCATAGCTCTACATATATGAAATCAGTACGCGAATTACAAAAACAATCATTTGAAACTCTCAAGAAGGAGTTCGGTTTTACCAATAGTATGCAGGCACCACGTTTGACAAAGGTGGTTATCTCTGTTGGTACCGGGTCATTCAAAGATAAAAACAAATATAAAGTTGTCGAAACCCGTCTTGCAAAAATCACTGGCCAGAAAGCTGCTCCTCGTGCTGCAAAGCAGTCTATTGCATCATTTAAACTCCGTCAGGGCGATGCAGTGGGGTATCAGGTAACGCTCCGTGGTGCACACATGTTCGATTTTATCGACAAATTGGTAAACGTAGCGCTCCCACGTACACGCGACTTCCGCGGCCTTAATCCAGCAGCTATCGACTCAGTGGGCAATTTCACTATTGGCATCAAGGAGCACAGCATTTTCCCAGAAACCACCGACGAAGAACTCAAAGACGTGTTCGGTATGGCCGCAACGGTAGTTACCACAGCGAAAAACAAAATCCACGCGAAGGCATTTTTCGAACTTCTCGGATTCCCATTCAAGAAAGCCTAAGCTATACTTGAAGCATGAAACTATTTTTTGCCACCGCAATTGCTTTTTTGTTGGTCGCTACAACAGCGTCTGCAAACATTATTGTTACCGACGTCACGCCGGTGATGTGTCCCGCGCATACTGTCGGTAGATTTACCACTATTGATACAAAAACACTACCAAGCGGTGTCACGTTGACTGGTAATGGCAGCAACAAAGTCCGCGTGGTTAATAAGTCTACTGAAGATCTCTATTTCGATAGTGCACACGCACAGGACGACGCTGCAGAACAAAAAACCTTTAAGAAGAATGTAAAGATTACCGGAGGCAAGTACTACCGTCTCGACGCGAAAACAAAAGAGTGGGTTCTCCAAGAAGATACACACTTTTATATCGAGCTTCCGGTCGGCATTATGAGTGGTGTAGGAATTGAATCTACCGACAAGCGACTTGAAACGGTTGAGATGGGCACTCGTCGGGCTGAATTTCGAGGACGTCGCGTGGATATTGCTGGGGAAGTGACATACTTCGCACAAAAGAACACGTGTCGGCCCAGTGATCCGGTGGGACTGCCGATTGCTGCATTTATGCGTGACTTAACCATTGGTAGCAGAGGGGATGACGTGGTTAAGCTCCAAAGCCTTCTTGAAGCAGGTGCGTTTCTCGTATTTCCTGCAGGAGTGTCTAAGGGATATTTTGGTCCGGCTACTCAAGCTGCACTCATAAAATATCAGATTTCTAAGGGGATTATTCCGGCTTCGGGCTACTTTGGTCCAAAGACTCGGGCTGTTGTTGGGGTCGTAACTGGCGCCACTCAGTAAAACCTTTGACAGTTACTACGGCTTGCGCTACTATAGCCAGCACGCTCGTTTGAGCTTTTTTTATTCGTTACCGATATGGCAAAGACATCAACGTACGTCCGATCACTTAAGACACCGAAATTCAGTTCTCGGGTGGTTCGTCGTTGTTTTCGTTGTACTCGTAAGCGTGCCTATATGCGCGATTTCGACCTCTGCCGCATCTGTTTCCGAGAATTAGCTAACGAAGGTATGATCCCAGGTATTAAAAAATCATCGTGGTAAGTCGCGCCAACTACTAACAAGACGCGATACTCCCTCGACGTATACAATGACAACAGACACAATTGCAGACACAATCAATCGATTAATCACCGCAAACAAAGCTAAGAAAGCTACAGCGGTTGTTCAGTATTCAAAGTTCATCGAAAGCATTCTCTCTGTCCTCAAGAAAGAAGGGTTCGTTGGTGCTGCAGCAACTATTCCCAATGGTGATAAAAAATTTATTCGTGAAATCGAAGTTGAACTTTTGTACAAAGACGATCAGCCAAAAATTGAAGGCGCACGCCGCATGTCGATTCCTTCAAAGCGCATGTACATTGGCTGGCAGGAGGCACATCCGGTACGCCAAGGATTTGGTCGAATGTTTGTTTCTACTCCAAAGGGAGTACTTACTGATCGCGAAGTCCGCAAAGAAAAGGTCGGCGGCGAAGTACTCTTTATCATGTGGTAATACCAATCTATATTCACTACCATGTCACGTCTCGCTAAAAAACCTATCGTCATCACTACCGGAGCTGAAGTATCTGTCAGCGGACAGACTGTTTCTGTAAAAGGAGCGAAGGGAACTCTCACCCGCGATCTTCCTATTGGCCTTACGGCTAGTATTGAAAACGGCCACGTATCACTTACTGTCGGTAAAGAGCTTTCAAACTTTGCACTGCTCGGTACCTATGTTTCGCACATCAAAAACATGATCAAGGGCGCTGCAACTGGCTACGAAAAGAAGCTCGTTCTCGAAGGCATTGGTTTTAAGTCTGAGGTAAAAGGTCAAAACCTCGCACTTGCACTTGGCTTTTCTCACCCAGTGAGCGTGCCAATTCCCAAAGGAGTTGTCGTTGTTGCTGAGAAAAACCTCGTTACCATTTCAGGTATCGATAAGGAAGCAATCGGACAATTTGCAGCAAGTGTGCGCTCACTCAAGAAGCCAGAGCCATACAAGGGTAAAGGGTTCCGCTACGAGGATGAAGTTATTAAGCGCAAGGAAGGTAAGAAGACTGCGTAATACCTACCACTATCATGATGAAACGATCTGTAACAAAATCTGAAAAGCGCGACCGACGACATCGCCGTATTCGCGCACGTGTTGTTGGTACTACCGAGAAACCACGCCTTTCGGTATTCCGTTCAAACACAACGCTCTACGTGCAGCTCATTGACGACTCACAAGGTCGCACACTTGCACAGGCGTCAACAAAAGAAATCACCAAAGGAAAAGCGAGTGACAAGGCAAAAGCTATTGGTGAACTCATTGCAAAGCGTGCTGGAGAAAAAGGTGTCACTACGGTAGTATTCGATCGAGGCGGATTCATTTACGCAGGCCGTATCGAAATGTTAGCAGATAGCGCCCGTGCAGCCGGACTGAAATTTTAAACTTTATGACAGACCAACTTACACCAGCAGTAGCGCCCGCAACTCCTGTTCCAGCACCAGCTGGAGCTCCTGCTGCGCGCTCACCATTTAGTGATGACCGCGGTGGTAATCGTGGCGGTGGCGGTAACCGTCGTGGTCGCCAACCTCGTCAGTCACGTGATCAAAAACCTCGCTCTGAATACGATCAGAAAATCGTTGATATTCGCCGTGTGACCCGTGTGGTTGCTGGTGGACGCCGCTTCAGCTTCTCAGTTGTTCTTGCGGTAGGTAACCGAAAGGGAACTGTTGGCTTGGGTATGGGTAAGGCAGGCGACACCGCACTCGCTATCGATAAGGCTCTCCGCGATGCAAAGAAGAAGTTCCTCCACCTTTCACTCAGCAAAAATATGTCTATCCCGCATGAAATCGAGGCAAAATATGCTAGCGCTCGCGTGTTCATGTCACCAGCAGCAGGTCGTGGATTGATTGCAGGTTCTGCAGTCCGTCAGATTCTTGAGCTCGCAGGTATCAAAGATACAATGGCGAAAATTCGCTCAGGTAGCAAAAACCGTCTCAATATCGCTCGAGTGACTATCG
>CAZXUM010000044.1:0-5159 GCA_964644005.1 uncultured Candidatus Saccharibacteria bacterium | reverse complement strand
ACCCTCCAGAGACCGGGCGCGACGGTGGGTATCGGGCGTACTCAGTTAAGTCCAATGTCGCGCCCGGTCTCTGGAGGGTTGATGTCGAAACGAGCGGCGGGCAAATTGTTGGCCGCATCACCTTTGAGGTTGAACTCGTCGATACTCCGGTAGTCCTCCACGAACGGGTCTATTAAAAATTGTTATACTGAGAAGTATGTTTCATCGTCGCAAAACGCTATCGCCAGATATTATTCGCAGCTTTATTTTTGGTGTTGAAGACAGTCTCGTTTCAACGGTAGGGCTGGTGTCTGGTATCGCTATCGCGAATTCATCGTGGGAATTTGTAGTTATTACGGGCATCATCCTCATTTTTGTCGAAGCCTTTTCTATGGCAGTTGGTATGCTTGTGTCTGATAATTCTGCCCGTGAGGCAGGAATACACAAAGGTGTTTCACTTTTTCGTTCTGTGCCATCGGCGATTGTGATGTTTATTTCGTATCTGCTATCAGGCTTCGTTGTGATTTCGCCGTATGTCTTTATGTCATTCGAGAATGCGTTTGTTGCATCGATTATTCTTTCGGTGGTGTGCCTCTTCTTTCTTGGTTTGGCGAGTGGTAAACTAACGCGTATTCACCCGGTGAAGAAGGGAGTATTGATGGCACTGGTTGGCGGTGCAGCAATTGCTCTCGGTGCAATTGTCGGATTGCTCATTCAGAATATTATTATGAAACTCTAACAGACATTACTATGCTTTTTGACAAAGTACTCGTTGGTGCGCTAGTCAGTGGACTCACTGTTGGGGGAGTAATCGGTGTGTATATTTCAAAAAAAATATCTCGTGGTACGCCAATTGAGACGCATACTGGCGGTGAAGATATGCGCGGCACGATGTCTGCTATGACCGGATCACTCAAAGGAAAGACTGGCGACGATTTTGATCAAGCATTTATTGACGGCATGATTGTGCACCACGAAGGTGCTGTGACGATGGCACAGGCAGTGCTTAAGACATCAAGTCGGCCAGAGCTGCTCCAACTTGCTCACGCTATTATTACCGCTCAAACGACTGAGATTAACCAGATGCGAATGTGGCGTACTGAGTGGTTTGGACAGTAATAATTTGTGCTGAAATCTTGTATACTGAAGGAGAACGATATTATCAAAAATAGTTATTCGATAGATTTATGAACGTACTTCTTGCTCTCGCTGCTGGCGGCGCCGTCTCTGTGGCGTTTGGTTTCCTCTGGCACCTTCCCTTTGTATTCGGCTCACAATGGCTCTCACTTATGGGATGGACGGAGGCGACACACCCAAAGCCTTCAGTTGTTCGCATGACCCTCAGTATTATCGGTGAATTTCTGATCGGCGCACTGACATCACTCGCACTCTGGTTCTTCTTCGTTGTTGCCGCCGTGCCAACACTTCAATTTGCTATTGTGTTAGCGGTCTACCTCTGGGTTGGTTTTATACTCACCACGCTTGTGAGCTCAGCAATTTGGGAACGAACACCGTGGGAGCTCTTTGTTATCAACGCACTGTTTCGTCTGATCTCACTCATGCTGATTGCGGTAGTTCTCTCGGTAATCCTCATTTAGTTCATGGGGCGAACACCCACGCCAGCGCTCGGTAAAGAATTGTTCAATGACGTTGTTGTCATCGTCCTGGTGAGTCTTGTGGTGTACGCTATTGCGCAGCTCGGCATTCTTGCCGGGCTGTTTCAGTTATTGGAAGGGCACACGACGATCGCGGCTTTTATTGCCGGCATGTTTTTTACCTCAGCTTTTACTATCACTCCTGCTGCGGTGGTGCTGGCACATATACTCGAAACAGCGCCGCTCCAACACATCGCACTCATCGGCGCACTCGGGGGTGTTGTGGGTGATCTCGTTATTTTTAGCGTTCTTAAAAAGACCATTGTCACACCATCGCTCCGCTCAATCGCACGCAGCCGAGTACGTCGACGTGTTACTTCGATATTTAATAACGGCCTCTTTAAGTGGGTCGCACCTGCAGTCGGCGCGCTCATTATTGCCTCGCCGTTACCCGACGAACTCGGCCTTGCGCTCATGGGTATTTCCCGAACTCGTATATGGCTCATTGCAGGTATTGCGTTTGTTATGAACTTTCTCGGCATTCTTGCCCTTGGCGCTCTGGTCACGGTTGTGTAGGATGACCTAATGATTATCCCAGCCGATTACGCCTACACACTTCCACCAGAACGTATCGCACATGCACCGGCAGTACCGCGTGACAGTGCCCGCTTGCTTGTGGTAAACACAACAACGGGTGAACTCATTGATGATGTGGTGTCGAATCTTGCTGCCTATCTACCCGATGAATCGCTCGTCGTTTTTAATAATACAAAAGTAGTGCCATCACGGATTACCCTCACTCGTCCAACAGGTGGAAATATTGAAGCGCTCCTCTTGGTGAACGAATACGCCAGAAAGGGAACAGTACCTGCACTGTTGCCAAAAAAAGTGTCAGTTGGTGATGTACTCACGGTTACTGCGCAAAAAAATGTCACCTTTACCGTCGAAGGACATGCTGCAGGCGTGTACGACCTTGCATACACAGGAACTCGAGATGAACTCTTCGCGCTTCTTGATGCACATGGCACGATGCCGCTTCCGCCGTACATTCATTCTGAAAAAGATGAGGCAGCCCAGCGAACTGACTACCAACCATTATTTGCAGAAGAACCCGCGTCTGTTGCAGCCCCAACCGCGTCGCTCCATATTTCCGATCGTATTCTGAACGCTCTCAGCAAAAAACATATTGCACAAACCTACATCACCCTGCATGTTGGTCGGGGAACGTTTCTCCCGTTTACTCCAGCTCAAGCACACGAGGGAACGCTCCATACCGAATATTTCGACATGCCGAAAGATGCTGAAGAAAAAATAACCATTGCGCGCCAAGAGGGTCAACCAATTGTGGCGGTGGGCACAACGGTTGCGCGTACTCTCGAATCGTGGGTCCGGGGCATACGAAGAAGTACCGACATTTTTATTCAACCGCCGTTTACCTTTTCAGCAATCGACGTCCTCATGACTAATTTTCATGTGCCGGAGTCGTCACTACTTGTCCTTCTCGATGCATTTCTCAAATCAAAACGCTCAAAAATTTCTTGGAAGGATATTTATGCGCACGCGATTGCGGCAGAGTACCGATTCTACTCATTTGGGGATGCAATGCTCGTGCTCTAAATCTGCGCAACTCGTTGGGTATGTGCAAGGTGAAGGAGTTGCTCTCGAAGTTGTTCGCACGTTTGTTTCGTCAGTATGCGAATGACAATTTCCGCCTCGGCTTCAGGGGTGCTGCTGTCTTCGTGGGCTGCAGTCAAAATAACCAACTTGCTCATGCCGAAAAATCTAAAAAAGAGCGAGCGTTTAATTTCCATATTTTGAATTTGTCGAAAAGGGATTGATTTCTCTTGTCGATGCAAAATGCCGCTGCTGATCAGGAGTCCATTCGTATTTATTTGATAGGTGTACGTTATGTATTCAAGCCAGGTGAATACCAGTACCAGCGCTGCGTACAGAACAAACAAGAGCACCGCAAGTACCGACACCCAGGTGAACAATTCTTGGAGCGAGACAATAGATGTTGTGCCCACGTTCAGCGAGTCAACGAGTGGTGCTAACTGGGGGATTGTCAGCCAGGTAAAGGCGAGCAATATAAAGATACCCACTCCCGGCAATAGTCGGAGTATGAGGACAAAGAGAAACACCCGCATTCCCACAGTATATGAACGTCCTTCCAGAATCATGTAGGTATTGTATAATCGGTGAATGAAAAAAGGAATTATCGTTGTGACTATCGCAGTTCTCATTTTTGCAGCATTATTCATTATTCCTCGCTATACTGGTCCAGGAGCGAATACAAAATTGAATGCCTTTGCTCAGTGCATTGCTGACTCTGGTGCCACCTTCTACGGTGCGTGGTGGTGTGAGCATTGTAAGGCGCAAAAGCTCATGTTCGGTCGATCAGCCGAACTGCTCCCATATGTCGAATGTTCAGGGGCAAATCCACAAACCCAGTTGCCAATCTGTACCGAGAAAGATGTAAAGAGCTACCCAACGTGGGTATTTGCAGATGAGTCGCGATTAACTGGCGAAGTACCTCTTGAGACATTGGCTGAAAAAACAGCATGTCAGCTTCCAGCTGCAGAATAATATGCCTCCATTTGTTGCACTTGTTACTCAAATATTGAGCGCACTGACCGTGCTCGCTGATATCGCTATTGGCTTGTTTGTTGTGGCAGTTCTCATTGGTTTGGTGAATACTCCGTTTCGCCAGCACGCACGATCGTTTCTTGCACACATTGGTCGTCACGGCGCACTCTATGCGTTTGTAATAACACTCGGCGCAACGCTCGGCAGTTTGTACTATTCAGTTATTGCTCAGTTTGAGCCATGCAACCTCTGTTGGTGGCAGCGTATTTTTATGTACCCGTTGCCAGTGTTGTACGCAGTACACCTTGCCCGCCGCGATCACACAGACAAAAATATTATTTACGAAACATTCGCTCTCGGTGGCATTGGAGCTGCAATCGCACTCTTTCACTATTGGGGGCAAATGTTTCAAAATTCGATACTGCCGTGCCCAACTGTTGGCCTCGCATGCGCATCAACACCGTTTCTTGAATACGGCTACGTAACTATTCCGATGATGTCGCTCAGCATCTTTGTTCTTGCGGGTATCTGTATGGCAGCACGATTAATCTACCTCAAATCACGTGCACCTCGTTGATACTATTATTGCGTTCGGCTACATCGGCGTTACCCTCACAATATTTGCTGAGTCGGGATTTTTATTTGGCTTCTTCTTACCCGGGGATTCGCTGTTGGTAACACTCGGTCTCCTTGCAGCACAAGGATACTTCAACATTGGGCTACTCATCATGCTCTGTGTGCCAGCAGCAATTTTGGGTGATAATCTTGGGTACGCTACCGGGCGAACTATCGGTACAAAACTTTTTACCAGAGAAGATTCATTCTTGTTTAAAAAGAAACACCTCGTCGCTGCGCAAGTTTTTTTTACTCGACATGGTCCGCGGGCAATTATTCTTGCTCGATTTGTGCCAATTGTGCGTACCTTCACTCCGATTGTTGCGGGCGCGGCCGGGATGCACTACCCAACGTTTATGAAATTCAACATTATTGGAGGCATAC
>CAZXUM010000043.1:0-5276 GCA_964644005.1 uncultured Candidatus Saccharibacteria bacterium | reverse complement strand
GTGTATCCAAGCTGCTGCTGCAATTCCCTGCTATCAACTTTCACTACCACACCGTCAATTAAGTACCCCTGCTTTGGCGCTTTTTTTTGCCACTCTTTCCAAAAAGAAACAACTTCGGCACTCGTAGCGCATACTTTTGCATGCGCGTTTACTTTAAACCCGAGTCCGCGCAGGTAGTCTAACTCTTCATGCTGTGTCGGTGGCAGTGGTTCACTGCTCCGAGCAACGTCATATATATAGGCATCAAGCTTGCGTGATGCCGCAATGCGCGGATCAAGCTGTCGAATTGCACCGGCTGCTGCATTGCGCGGATTTGCAAAGAGTGGCTCTCCGTTTTTTTCGCGGGTAGTATTTGTATCAGCGAGCGCCTGCTTACTTATCCATACTTCTCCCTCAACAATGAGATCAATTGGCCGAGTCAATACCAGCGGTACCGACTCAATAGTGCGCACATTCATGGTGACATTTTCACCAATAGTACCGTTACCACGAGTTGCAGCGGTAACCAATCGGCCAGCACTATAGGTGAGCACCACTTTTAATCCGTCAATTTTAAGTTCACACACATAGGCAACCGATTGCGAAGTGCCACCCGCAGTACCGAGCGCTCGACGGACCTTTGTATCAAAATCAGCAATGTCGTCTGCGGTAAATGCGTCATTAAACGACCACTGCGGAATTTCGTGGGGTACTTTTTCAAATTGCGGCAGCGGCTCGCCGGCGATACGTTGTGAGGGCGAATCCGACGTTACCAATTCGGGATACTGTGTTTCAAGTGTTACGAGCTCCTGCTTAAGAGAATCGAGGGCTTCGGCACTAATACTTTCTGTATCGAGAACGTGGTAATCATACCGATACTTCTCAATTGCCTCACGAAGTTTTTCGATACGACCAACAACAGAAGCAGGCGCCCTTCGGGCGCCTGCTTCTGTTTTGGTAGTTTGTTTATGAGAAGCACGTTCTGCCATACCTCGATACTACACTAGGTTTTGCTGCTGAGCTACGGCTGAATCGGTCCACATGCACCAGGAAACGGGCACTCAATATCAATTTGTTCATTGTGACAAACTGAAGCATTTGGATTGTTTATGCACGGATCTGGTGGCGGACAGTTTCCATTCTGACAGGGAGGTTGAGGAGGAGGTTGTTCTGGATTATTAAAAGTGGCAACGACATCTCTAGTTTCGTTCATTAATGCTATACAGGTATTGCCTGTTTGCGGCGTGTTGCATTCACCAGTCCAGGATACAGTTTGCCCCGAAGCTGGGTGTGCGGTTAGCACAACTTGTCCTCCTGAAGTAAATTCAGAACTACACACCAACTGCCCGTTTCCACAATTTATTGCAGCCGGGTCGCTGGTTACATTACTTGAACCGGTGGCACCCGAAAGAGTAACATTTACTCGATGCCGGACAGGCGGCGGTACACACTCTCTTGTAAGATGATCTTTGATGATCGAATATATATCATCCATGTTGCTCGTAACTGGAAAATAGTTCTCATCTCCACCAGCAATACCAATCATGGTACTTGGAAAAATATTTGACCCATCATCAATACCCATCACGAATATTTTGACACCAAACTGGCTTCGAAGATAGTCTGCAAAAGGAACCGTTTCGGCCTGACCAGCAGCAGCTTCGAATTGGTATGAGGTTGAATCTCTAGATGGACATACTGGATTAAAAGGCCCGTGGTCACAGGCATAGTTGCCTCTATACCCCAGACACGACATTCCTGACAAACTTGATCCCCCAGCAAAGTTATGTCCACACGATCGGTTTGATTCACCATCTGTTAATAAAACAATTGAGTGCGGCACATCTGGACGACCCTCTGTCTCAAGTATCTTCGCAGCCTCAAGTAATGCTGCTGCCACGTTTGTGCCATTTCGATGCCCACCATGTATCATTGGTGTTGCGGATGCTGTCAAATGAGACATAAAAGGGGCCTCGTATGTTGTATATGCTGGCGGCGAGTTAGGGTGACCGGTACTTGAACCTACCCAAAAGTCGAAAAGTTCTGTGCTTGCACTTTCAAGATGACTAGCGAGCTCACGAAGGTTGCCATCAAGATGCACGCCGGGCGATCTTGAAAAAGCCTTTGCACCAGCACCAAAATATACAAGCCCGGCGTGCATCAATTCACTATCAGGATCCTCAGAAATTGTGTTTAATTCAGGTGAACTCAAATCATCAATTTCGTTTTCGGTTAACGTAGAACCAGAAAGACGCGAGACAACGAGTTTTGCAGCGTCCTGCACAATATCAAGTTCCGACTGAACAAAACTTCCTGAAATGTCGAGAACCAGCATTACATCGCCCGGCGTTGTGCATACACCTTTGGTTGGTAAAATTGCTTGCACCTTGCGCTCAACCTTGCGCGCAGAATTAGTAGAATCGGTGTTATAACCGCGTGAAAGAACAGTGAACGTTCCATCACTATTGCGCTCAACGGTTACCTTTACTTGAGGTTGATTTGGTGCGTACCCAAAATTAAAGCTATAGGTGCTGCCGACATGAGCTACCTCAACGAATTCCCCATTACAAACAATGAAGCTAGGTCCCACAACTTCAAATGAATTGCTTACGGCATAGGCACGCTTTGCACACTCAACACCAGTGTTTGCGGCATAAAAAGCAAAGGTTGATTCGCGTGTGTCGGTTGACAGAGCAATTTGGCGAGTTGCCAGTGAGGCAATGCCGGCACCAATGGTAACTACCAACCCAGCAATCACAATGGCCATGAGCAGTGCGAACCCTTTTGTATTTTTTGTTATGCGTTTCATACTACGTTATCTTTTCGTTGATTAAATAAATTGAAACGAAGCGGCACACTTCGAATACCTAAACTTGACTGCCAATTAACGGTTACCGTTACGCGAACCTCGTTACTATTAATAAGCAGCTCCATCACTATCGTGCGAGTAAACTTTCCGGTTTGATCAGGGTCAACAACTCGTTCATAGCGGTGTGTATTTATATTGTACTTTAATTGTGGACACGTTGCAGTACAGCGTGTCCACAGTATTTGCAAATTTTCGAATGTATCAAAATAGCAGCCCCTTGGGGTAATACACTCCTCAATGAAGCCAAGCTTCCAGTCAATAGTTTCACCTTGAGCAATCTTAATATCGTTCTCAATTTTTTTGGCAATGATAAATTCAGCAGCATCTTGTGCTAAATACTGGGCAATCATTTGATCACGCGCTAGGTTTGTAGCGGCAATACCTTGATAGGCGATGGTCATTGGAGCAACAATTGCTGTAAGCAACACCGTAATTGCCACCAGTGACTCGATGAGTGTAAACCCCCTATGTGCTGCGGTGTGTAAGCGTGTTTTCATTATTGTACAAATGAATAATTTTCAATATTACGCTGGGTAATAGTTGTTTGTAACCGTATGAAGCTTTCATATTTTGTGCCCGTACGAATTGCCCCTTCAACTGTAAAAAATACTTTGGGCTGCAAAGTATCGGCATCATTACGGGCGCCGGTAACAGTAAACGCAAGGTGCAGCACCGATACTTGCGCAGAAACAATATCAGCCTCAAGGCCATCTCCAGTTTTTTTAGTGATATAGTTTCGGCCGGTGGTAGTAGCAAAACGATACGTCGTTTTAAGCTCGAGACCTCCTGGTTGGGTGACGTTTGAAACAATAATAGACGTTCCATCTACGCAGTCTGTTTTACTTAGGGGGGTTGCGTTTGATGAACAACCACTATCAAAACCGGTGCGTAGCGTGCGTGAGATGTCTTCAAAAACAAAAGAGAGGTTATCAATAACCTGCCGTTGTGCTTGTGCTTTACGATTTGCATCAGACACCACCAACAATGCGCCAATAGCAATAACCATTACGGCGGTAAACAAACCGATTGCCACAATTGCTTCAATTAATGTAAAACCTCTTTTCATATTGCCGGGCCAGAATATTCGGTGTTGGTAATAAACGACGTGCCGGTGATAAAGACAGTAACATAACGACGGTCGAGCAGGGGGGTTATTAGAACAATTTGTGTAGCTACATATACGGGACCGGACTCTTCCTCGCTGCGAATAATTGCAGCGAGTCTTCCACTACCAAACCCAATGTTTATTTCTTCTAAGGGACCACCAAGTGACGTGAAAATACCACCGTCTGTTGAAACAAGAATGTCTTCAACAATAAAACCTGTTTTAAGAGGGATTGTTCCAATAAGACTTACATCTCTATCAGTTGACAAATAGATGTAGCGATATACGAGTTGGGTGGCAACACAATCTTGAGGCTGCTCAGCAAAATAGCGGTAGTAATTTGCACCCTTACTGAAATTAACTCCATAAGCCACTGAGAAGCCGCCACATTTATTTAATGGTTTGTGTTCCCTTCCTGAACTTGCCGACACCTGAGCCGTGCGAATAGCCAAATCAACCTCTTGCGCTGCTTGTTCAACAACCGACACGCTTTCATATTTACGATAATTAAACACTACAACAGTTGTAATGAGTGCCATAATTGCAACAACAACCAAAAGCTCGGCTAATGAGAAACCTTTATTATTCACCCCTCTATTGTATCCTTATCAATTGCACCTCACAAATGAAGTGTTGTTAATTACACACTGTGTCTGATGTAGTATCTAACGCGGCAGCGCCTGCAGCACCGCCCGAACCAACAATTTTTGTATACGCTGGCCCAAGAGTTTGGTTGGTTGGGCCAAGCCGAATGACATTGGTGCTGTCGGCACAAAAAATAGTACTTCCTTTTAACTTGCCGGCAACGGTATACGAATTTGGCTGCACACCACACTGCACATTTTGCGTGCTATCTGAAAGAGATTCAAGAAAATCGATCTGCCTGACCAACGGCACATCGTTAAAAAATATTGTGCCGCCTAACAGTTTTGTTATATTCCGACAATCTTGCAGTAGCACCTGTTGGGTTGGTGGCACGGTTGCAGTAATATAACTTGCAGCATTTTGCTCGTATAAATAGTAGGCACGTGTACGAAGCTCAAGTATTTGTTCACGCATAGCAGCTACCCTGCCCTTTTCTCGCGTTACGCTAACACCGAACAACACCACCGACGACAGCGTCCCAATTATGGCAATCACCAGCAGTAGCTCAATAAGGGTGAAACCGTTTTGTATACGTATGTGCTTTTTCATGCCAGGAAAAGATGGAGCTGTAGCACATCAATACCAAAAAAGTACGCAATGATGAGGCCGATGATAAGAAACGGTGCAAACGGTAACTCAGATTTTCGTGAGAACGTGAGTGAAACCCCGCCGATCGTC
>CAZXUM010000042.1:4987-5405 GCA_964644005.1 uncultured Candidatus Saccharibacteria bacterium | reverse complement strand
GTATATGCACGTGTTCATATAACTGTTTCCCCGTGCTATTCTTTTTATATGAAAACGACAATTCTGACTGGCGATCGCCCAACGGGCAAACTGCACCTCGGCCACCTCATTGGTTCAATTGAAAAACGTCTCGAATTGCAACAGACCGCTGATGAAAATTTCTACCTGATTGCCGACATGCAGGCGCTCACTGATAACGCTGATAATCCGGACAAAGTGCGTTCGAGTGTGCTCGAAGTAGCGCTCGACAACTTGGCGTGCGGACTTGACCCGTCAAAAGTTACCATGTTTGTACAATCACAGGTGCCCGAGCGCTCGCCACTCACCATGCTCTTTCTCAATTTAGTAACGCTCGCACGTCTGACGCGAAATCCAACGGTGAAAGCAGAAATGCAGCAAAAGGGCTTTGGTGAAGATG
>CAZXUM010000042.1:0-4977 GCA_964644005.1 uncultured Candidatus Saccharibacteria bacterium | reverse complement strand
GTTCTTGCATTTAATCGCCTCTATCCAACCGACACACCAGTGTTTAACAAAGTCATTGCGGTGGTGTCATCAGACGAAACAAAAAGCCGACTCATTGGCCTCGATGGTCAGGCAAAAATGTCCAAGTCACTCAGCAATGCTATTTATCTTGCCGACGACGACGCAACAATCGAACAAAAGGTACTCAGTATGTACACCGATCCGGGACACATCCACCTCAATGATCCTGGCAAGGTAGAAGGCAATGTAGTGTTTACCTACCTCGATATTTTTGATCCTGAAACAGAGGCAGTTGCTGACCTTAAGGCTCATTACCAAAAAGGCGGATTAGGAGATGTAACCCTTAAGCGTCGACTCATAAAGTTACTGCAAGAGCGTATTGCGCCGATTCGCGAGCGTCGTGAACACTTGGCAAAAAATCCTGAACAGGTGCTCGATATTCTGCGCGAGGGTACTGCAAAGGCTCGTGAGATTGTGAAGCAAACAGTGCACGATGTACACGCTGCCCTTCGTATTAATTATTTCGATTAGACTAAGTGAAACACACTAAGCAGCATGTATACATTGTTGCGTGTGCCGATGGCACGCTGTATTGCGGTAGCACAAATAACATCAGTCGACGGCTGTGGCAGCACAACAATTCAAAACAAGGAGCACGGTACACTGCCGCACGCCGGCCAGTAGTACTTAGGTACACTGAAACGTTCCCAACTCTCAGTGCGGCGCGAAAGCGTGAGCACGCCATAAAGCAACTGTCGCGAGCTGACAAAATGAAGTTGTTTAGCTAGTTGGTGTGGCAGCGTAGGCCGCTGCATGTGTTCCGGCTACAAATCCTGTTGTCCAGCAGAGTTGCAAACTGTAGCCGCCTGATGGGCGATCGATATCGAGAAGGTCGCCAACGACGTAGAGGTTGTCGATTTTGCGTGACCGCATCGTTTTAAAATCAATTTCTGAGAGCGAGACGCCGCCCGAGGTCACCACCGCTTTGTTAGTGCCGAGTAATCCCTTCACCTGCATGCGCAGGTGCTTGAGCGCTTTGCCGAGCGCGATACGCGCCTCGCGAGTGACACTATTGCAGGCGGTATCAGGATCGAGACCAGCGTTTTCAAGGATGCGACCAACGAGCGTGGTTGGTATGAGGTCAGGCAGTGCATTTTTAATTTTCTTTGTGTGGTGGGTGACAAAGAGTTCTTGCAAGCGAGTGTTGAGTTGGCTGTAATCGAGAGTGGGAACAAGGTCGACTTCAAGCAGTACATCGCCGTATGAGAGCAGGTCACCAATGTCGCGACTCATATTGAGCACTGTTGGTCCGGTAACACCAACGTGGGTGAAGAGTAGTTTTCCCACGCGAGCATCTTGCAATACATTGTTTTGATACACCCGCAATTTAACCGACGGAAGGGTGACACCCGCGAGTGTCGAAATCCACGGTTCGCGAATAGTAATTGGCACGAGTGCAGCGGTAGTATCGTTCACGGTATGTCCGAGTTTTTTGAGCCACCCAAAACCGTCGCCCGTTGAGCCGGTTTCTGGTCGAGACATGCCGCCGGTAGCGAAAATATATGCACGGGCAGTAACGGTGCGGCCGTTAGCCAAGGTTACCGATTGCAGGAGATCTCCCAGAGTAGTACATGCAGTTACTGCAGCGTTCGACACAACGGTTACGCCAGTTCTTTTGAGCTCTGACACGAGCGCATCCCAAATCGACTGTGCGCTGTTACTTGCCGGAAACACGCGTTTCTCGGCTTCAACTTTAGTTGGTACGTTTCGTGTATGAAAAAAGTCGAGAGTTTCTTGCACGCTCCACTGTGCAAACGCTGAGAATAAAAACTTATCGCTATCACTGAACTGTGCAAGTAGTGCACGTGTGTTGGTTTCGGCATTCGTTACATTGCAGCGGCCACCGCCGGTGATGAGCAATTTTTTGCCGAGGGAGTCATTTTTTTCTATGAGAATAACCGATGCACCACCAGCTGCTGCGATACATGCGGCCATCATTCCGGCAGGGCCACCGCCAATAACGGCAACGTCCCAATGGTGGGCGAGTGAGTGCTTCATTGCGGTACTCTAGCATGAAGTGCTAGTATCCTCGAGAGAAATGGAGGATTGCATGATCTACCGAACGCCACCTACGGACTTCAACTTGAAGTTCGTGGTGTCGAAGTGTTTTGTGTGGAGGGGTGATCACTTTTTGATCTTGCTGAGGAATCCACAAAAGGAGTACCCGGCCTGCTGGGAATTGCCTGGTGGTAAACTTAACTCGGGCGAGAGGCCGATCGCGGCTGCGGTTCGTGAAGTGCACGAAGAAACAGGAATGCTCTTTCGGGAAGACAATCTGTGTTACCTCGATACGTTCTACATGCGGCTGGATCTGTTCGATTTCTTGCAACATTTCTACAGTCGCTTTCTGGTGATGTGTCCGAAGGTGGTGATGAATTCAGACGAACATTCAGCATACCGATGGGTAACAATTAGTGAGGCGTTGCAGATGCCGCTTATTACTCATCTTGATACGTGCATTCACCAGTGCTGCTCGAATCAGATACCTCAATTGTAGTCAGTTGGTACCATAACGCCCCGCGCATGCGCGGGGCTTTTTTGTTGCAAAAGTAGGAGATGACCGTATACTGCTCTATGATTTATTAGTACAATAAGACGTATGCTCCGCACACACATCACAGACCTCCACGAACACATTACCAAACCAGTCACTGTCCAAGCCTGGGTCGACATTCGACGTGACCACGGCAAGCTTATCTTTCTCGATCTTCGCGACGGTTCGGGCATTATCCAGGCGGTAGTGTTGCCAAATCACGCCGACGCACTTGCGACAGCGAGCGAGCTTCGCTCTGAGTGGGTAGTCTCGGTTGAAAGCATTGTTAACAAGCGGCCGGAGCGCATGGTTAAAGCTGGCGAACCAAACGGGGACATCGAACTTGAAATTACAGCAATCACTCTTTTGAGCAAAGCTCACGAATTGCCGTTTGAAAAGGGTACCGACGTTAACCTCGACGTCTACCTCGATAACCTGCCATATACTCTTCGCAACAAAAAAACAACGGCCGTATTTAAGGTGCAAGCTGAAATTCTCAAAGCATTTCGGGCGTTTTTGTACTCTCAAAATTTTACGGAGTTTCAGGCGCCAAAATTAATTGGTGAGGATGCCGAAGGGGGAGCGAACTCATTCGACGTTGGCTACTTTGGACACACAGCACACTTGGCGCAGAGTCCGCAACTGTACAAACAAATTATGGTCGGCGTTTTTGAGCGGGTGTTTTGCACCGGCAACGTGTATCGCGCCGAAAAGCATAGCACCACTCGGCACATTAATGAGTACACCAGCATCGACATTGAAATGGGATTCATTACCGACCACCGCGACGTGATGGCAATGGAAACTGCACTCCTCAACTATATTATCAACCACCTAAAAACAACCTGCACTCCTGAGTTTGCACTTTTGAAAGCTGAGTTTCCAAACATTCCCGACACCATTCCATCACTCAAACTTCGCGAAGCACAAGAAATTATTAAAACCGAATTTGGCACCGATTGCAGCGGAGAGCCCGACCTCGAACCACAGCACGAGCGCTGGCTCTGTGAGTACGCACAAAAGAAATACAATTCAGATTTTATCTTTGTCACTCATTTTCCGATGACGAAACGTCCGTTTTATACACACGAAGACGAGGCTGATCCCGGCTACGCAAAAGGATTCGATCTCCTGTTCAAGGGCATTGAAATTACCACTGGTGGCCAGCGTATTCACGACTACGACATGCTCGTAGCTGGTCTTGAAAAGAAAGGGCTTACACCAGAAAAATTCTCATATTACTTACAGGCCTTCAAATCAGGTATGCCTCCTCACGGTGGCTTTGGTATGGGCCTCGAACGACTGACGGCAAAATTTTTAAACCTCGAAAACGTCAAAGAGGCAACGCTCTTTCCACGCGATATAAACCGCATCGACAATTTGTTGTCAGTGAATGAACCAAAGAACGATTCGAAATAAAAAAAACCGACACAGTGTGTCGGTAGTTTGAAGTGATCTGAACTGGTTAGTTCAGCAGAGTTGCTTGGGGAGCCTTGTTGGTGCGGGTTGGATCTACAAACAGCGGTTTCGGTTGCTGCTGAGGTTGATCCAGTTGTGCCGGCACATAGCCTTGGCCGTGATCTCTAAATGCCTGGTGCAACTGTGACAGCACCATTCCGAGTGTCTCGACGTCGTCTGCATCCAAGAATGACGATGCTTCGATCTGACGGTAGAGCTCAGTTGCTTCAACAGCGAGCAAGCGTGTTCCATCTGCCAGCGCTGCCGTAACTGCCGCCTCTGCTTCAGATTTCGAATTCAGCATCGCCGATGCTGATCCGTCGGAAAAAATAATCTTTCCGTGGAGCTTGCAGGCAGTGCACATTTCGAGACGGGCACACTGGATCACCGACTGAAATATCGATCCATTTCCTGTCATAAGCGTCCTCCTGTAGGATGTGTAGGAACGATTCGTTGCTACAATACCATAGATAAAAACTTGTGCACCCCGTGTACAGCTCGTGGTACTATTTCTGCATGGAATCAACTTTTACCGTCAAAACCCAGACCTTTGAAGGACCACTCGAGCTCCTCCTCGATCTCATCGAAAAGAGAAAAATCTTCATTAACGACATCTCACTCGCACAGGTCGCCGACGACTTCATCTCGCACATACAACAGGCTGAACAGTTTCCAATCGCTGACAGTGCACAGTTCATTCTCATCGCATCGACGTTGCTACTCATTAAATCGAAGTCATTGCTACCATCTCTCGCGCTTTCTGAAGAAGAGCAGACAAACATCATCGACCTTGAGACGCGTCTCAAACTGTACGAACGAACACGCGCATTGTCGCAACACGTTAAAAAACTGTTTGGCAGCACTATTCAGTTTGGTAGGGAATACCGATTCGATATAACCCCACAATTTATGCCCGATGAACAGAT
>CAZXUM010000041.1:859-5663 GCA_964644005.1 uncultured Candidatus Saccharibacteria bacterium | reverse complement strand
TACACCAACCCAAACGTGCTGGGGCAAACATTCAGTAGCACGTGGGTCAATATCGCGACCTTTGTCGTCATCGACGTGACCACCGAGCAAATGCTCTAACATTCTTTGTTTCTTACGATTGAACATACAGGCCCTAGGCATACCACCTAGGGCCTTTTTCTTTCTTAGACCACCGAGCCATCTCTAATTTGACAAATCCTGTGTATATTTTTTAAAAAGATTTAATGATAAGAACGCCGCTGCTATTGCGTCATATATCGGGTAGCGGGCTTTTATCGCCCATTGCATTAGCATTTAGCATAGTGATTAACAATCTTTAAAAAATTTATGACAAAATTACATCGATTACTTGCTGTTGGTACATGTATGGCAGTTGCCGCAGTTCTTATTGCGCCAAACGTCTACGCCGCCTCAATGAACAGCGGTACGGGCAGTATGAATAAGGATAAGCAGCATTCGATCATTCAGCTCCTTGAAGATCGCAAGGGCGAGCGACCATTCCAGATGGTGGAAATTAACTCACAGGGCAAGGCAATGATTCGCGGTGGTGTTGAATCAGTCAACGGCAACACTCTCATTATTAAATCGTGGGGTGGTTCGTGGACCGTACTTACGAGTGCCGCAACAAAGTTCACTCCTAAGGGAATGAACGGAACGATCGGCATTGCGAACGGAAAGGCGATAGTTGGCGATGTCAACGGAGACGGTACTGTTGATAAAAAAGACTACGCATTCCTCCAAATCAACTTTGGACGAACAAAGACCGATGGTGTCATTAGCCTCAGCACATTCGATCTCAATGGAGACGGTATGATAAACGACATTGACATGAAACTCTTCCTTGAACAGCTCGACACGAAAGCTCTCAATTCGAAGGCTGACTTCAATGACGATGGTTTCGTAAACGTGGCTGATCAAACATTGATTACAGCAGCACTCTATACCAAAGTACAGAACATCAGCTTCAGCGATGTCGATATCACCCGTGATGGTAAAATCAATCTCGACGACTTCTCACAACTTTCGGCAAACTTCGGTACTGGTGCAACCGTAGGTTCACCAATTACGAAAGGTGACTTTGTAGCAGTCCACGGCATGATTGTTTCAGGTTCAGCGTTCACGATAAACGCGAGCGAAGTACGAAATTGGTCGCGCGAAGGTAACCTCAAGATCGAAAAGAAAGAATTAAAAAATCTTAAGAAACTTGAAAAAAAACAGAGCAGTACTAATGACGAAGATTAGTTCTTCATCACTATAAAAAACAGCTCCCTATAGGGAGCTGTTTTTTATTTTCTCTATTTTGCTCGTCGGTCTATGTATTATCGTGCAATGCTTTAAGTTTCTGAAGTCCTCGACATGCGTGCACCGCAAGCGTGTTTCGAGACTGTCCCGTAATGAGTGCGATTTCTTTAAGTGTAAGGTTTTGTATATATCGCATGCGCATTACCTTTTGGTATTTCACCGGGAGATGTTGAATCAATTGGAGCGCCGCTCTTCCATCAAAGATATTAAAAAGACGCTCTGAATGATCGGTGGCCGGCTCGTATCCTTCTTCAGAAAGAGTACTGAGTGAAGCGGTTTTTTTTCTTCGATATTCATCGATAATAAGGTGGTTAAGAACGTGATACAGAAATGCTTTCATTACATCAATCTTTCCGCCCCGGACAAGGTAGCCCTATGTTTTTATGAAGGCGTCCTGAACAACGTCATCACTCGTTGCTCGATTGTGCAACTTGAAAAATGAGTGCTATTTCATTCCCACTGCGTAGTTGTCGTGTACGGAGGTTAACGTTCCCTCTTGTTGAACATCCTGTTCTGGTATCATCAGTGTCATCACACGTGAAGCTGTACACATAGGCAATTTATTACATAGCATTACAGAAATTTCTCAATCAAGAAGCGATTTGATGTTGCGCCTGTCAGATAAAGCGTGCACCAAAATCGATTTGTTGTAATGATGCGTCTTTTTAGCGGCTTACAGGTCTATAAGGAAAAATGAAAAGAATGCGGCGCGAATTGCTGTCCCCGGCGCAGCTGATTTCGTAGATTATTTTTGGGAAAAGAGTTGGATATACATTAAGACGGTGGTCTATGTTGTACGAGAGCCTATCTTGATTCTTGATGAAACACTTCGCGTGATAGCGGCCAATGAGTCTTTCTACAACACTTTTCAGGTTAATCCAAAAGATACCGGAACGAAAACCGTGTATGAGCTCGGGAATGGCCAATGGAATATTCCTACACTCCGAAAGCTTCTTGAGGATATTCTGCCTAAAAATAACTTCTTTAAAGGTTTTGAAGTTGCTCATGAATTTCCTTTTACTGGTCACAAGATAATACTCTTAAATGTTCGGCAGATTTATATTAAAGAAAGTGTTACTTTTCCACCAATTATACTTCTTGCCATGGAAGATGTTACGGAAATAATGGCTGGTGCTAAAACGCTTGCTAATCACACAACAAATGTTAGTGTTACTCTACACTGAGCGAACAAATAAACTGGATACGCATATTCATAGATTAGAAAAAGAAATTAGTGAACTGAAAAAAAAGTCTAGAGCTAACAAAAAAGGTCTTGTAATAGGAACGATTCTGGGTCGGCATCGGACAAACCTGCGACACACGAATAATGAATGAAACAAATTATTTCAGATTTACACTAGATGCTATAAACCGATTACACTGGTTCGACTTTCTCTACATAGGATTTGCGGTATTGGTTCTTTTTGGGACACTCCTAAAAATTACTCTTCTCCCTAATTGGGCGAACATTCCCAGCGCAGCAGTGGACTCACTTAGCCAAACAAAAATTGATATTGGACCGGCTACCGAAAAAGTACTCAAAGAATTTCTGTAAAAGGGTTTTGATCCAGTATCAGTGATGAGCGTTGTTCGGTCGCCCCTATCTGTTGGCGGAGTCCTGGTTGCTCTTGGTGGCGACAATGTTCAGATCTTTGAATACTCCACTGACGCCGCAGCTTCAGACGATCTCCAAAAATTTCAGGAAAAAATTAACGGTTCGCGCGGTACTGTTTCGAGTAAAAGCACCCATCTCTACAAAAAAGATACTGCGCTCATTTTCTACATGGGCACGAGAGAAGATATTCTTACGGTCCTCAACTTCAGTGACAACACTAATTAACACATATAAAAATACTATGGTCCACAACAAACTCATGAAAGTAACAGAGAGCAAAAAATCTACTCGGGTTGCTGTATAGGGAAACAGCAGAACGAGTATGAGGGCTTATTCATTAAATAATATTCTATGGACTCATTCAATTCACCACGCACAAAGCCACTGTATCGAGGTACACAAATAGTGTGGTACATTCTCGGATTACTCGAGGCGCTTATGGCGTTTCGATTTGTGCTCAAACTTTTGGCGGCAAATCCTGGGGCGGGATTCACCAGCTTCATCTACGGAATAACGTATCCGTTCGTCGTTCCATTCCTCAGTGTATTCAGGATCACTCAAGTTCAGGGTTCTGTATTCGAGTGGACTACCCTTCTGGCAATGTTGGTCTACTGGCTTGCAGCATTGGCAATTATTAAAATCTTTGTCATGGGAAGAAGCGTATCAACTCCGCAAGCAGCAGTGAAGCTTGAAGAACAGGACAAGTAGCAGAATAACTAGTTTGTCGCCCGTTAAAAAATTACTACCCTTAAAATAACATACATGCTGTACACAATCGCTTTAATTTTAGTTGTTCTGTGGTTACTGGGTCTCACTACCTCGGTTACTCTGGGAGGTTTTATCCACGTTCTCTTGGTCGTTGCAATTATTGTTGTCCTCTTCAGAGTTATAAAGGGACAGAAGGTATTGTAAAGATTTTCTGTTACGGGTAATGAGTACAGACATCGATCGGGACTGAGGTCATCCGGTATTATCTTTACGTACCTACTTATGTTCTTCCAAATTTAAACAGGTCTAAATCTTTAGGTTTTTCTCCACTATACAACTTCACCATAAAGTCCCCCGCTAATGCACTGTAGGTAATGCCGTTGCCCCCAAATCCAAGAGCAAAGTAGCAGTTCTTCCATTCGGGTGATTCACCAATATAGGCCAAACCGTCTTTTGTTTCTCCGAAGGTACCCGTCCACGCAAATGCAATCTTGAGATCATCGCGCGGCATGTACTTTTTAAACATGCTCAAAAGTTTTTTTGCCTTCCTTTTGATTTGTATGTTTCGAATATACATATTTCGTGTCGCAATATCTCCGCCACCGATCAAAATACGGTTGTCTTCTGTTGTGCGAGCGTATATGTACGGATCAGCAGTGTCCCAAATGAGAACGTTGTCTTTCCAGATCTGCTTCTCCGCAATTTTTTCTGTCACAAATGCGTACGAACTTTTAAGCGTTACGATTTTTTCTTTAAGAAAGTCCTGTGTTTCATACCCCGTAGCGAAAATGAGTTTTTTAGCTTTTATTGTGTGGCCATTTATGCAGACCACGGTGACACCCTTGTCTGTCTTGAGCTTATCCACATCAATTTCTGTACGTTCAAAAACATAGTGTCCATTCTTCACAAGTTCACTGAGTATCGTGTGCGTAAGGAGATACGGATCAATCTGCCCACCAAGTTCAGAACGAATGGCGCCGTATGCTGCAATACCATATTCAGAATGCAGCCTTGTTTTATTGATCCATTTCACTTTAAAACCAGCCTCCGTTCGAGCTTCAAATTCTTTTTTGAGAAATGCCACATCAGCTTTTTTTGCCGCCAAATACAAACTTGGACGAGCCATAAAAGAACAGTTATGTGGGTAACTTTTAGCTACCCTTTCTATCATTTTTATCG
>CAZXUM010000041.1:0-849 GCA_964644005.1 uncultured Candidatus Saccharibacteria bacterium | reverse complement strand
TTTTTTTTGCCAATTTGATCAATAAGTTCAGAAAGGGGTACGTCGATCTCATACTGAAGGAGCGCCGTTGAAGCCGCGGTGCTCCCATGGGCGATTCTCCGCTTATCAATGAGAGCGACCTTTGTCCCTTTTTTCGCAAACGCGTGGGCAATGAGCGCACCCGAAATTCCGGCACCTAAAATAACAACATCGACTTCTATCGATTTTTGCAGATCAAGATATGCCTCAGGAATCCCATTTTTTATTGGCCAGAAGGTGTCCCCAGACGTGAGTGATGCAGACATTACGAAAGCCTAGCATGCTTAGCTGAGAAAATCTTTGGGTGCCATAGCACATTGACAAATATTCTAATACATGCTATTATACACACCAGCGGGCCTCATTTGAAGGCCTCACCAGTTCACACTTTTCGGGTTCTTGGATGAACTTGAAGGAGTATCACATGCGTTCCAATATCTTCTCAAAGGCTGTTCCTGCAGTTATGGAAAACCTCGACGGCCGCCGCCTCTTGAGTGGCAACGTGTTCACGTATTCCCTTTCGGAATATACGAACCCGGAAGGCGACACCTTTCGATCCCTGTGGGTCAACGGCACCCACACCAGTGACAGGGTCACTATGAGTGCAACCAATCCCCATCGCAACAGCGACGGAAATCAGGTCGCCACAGTCACTCTCAAGCTGCGGGCTGCTACCGGCCCCACAATTACGGCCGTGTTCAGCAACATCAACTTCGCCTCATTCAACGGCGAAGATGGTAACGATATCGTGACTGCAACCGGCAACATGACGATCAACACCGGAGACGAGAACTTCGAAATGTATCTCACCGGGGGTGATGGAAACGACAC
>CAZXUM010000040.1:0-5711 GCA_964644005.1 uncultured Candidatus Saccharibacteria bacterium | reverse complement strand
CGCTATGCCGCAGAGGGAAACGCCTCAGACGTGCACGTTGAGCCGCTTCGTGAGCGCGTGCGCGTTCGTTTCCGTGTTGACGGTATTCTCAACACCAGCTTAACCCTGCCAATTCGTGTGTATTCTGCGGTGTCGTCGCGCATTAAAGTGCTTTCAAATATGCGCTTGGATGAAAAGCGAAAACCACAGGACGGTCGTTTTTCTGCAAAAATTGAAGGTCGAAAAATCGACTTTCGTGTATCAACATTTCCAACCTACTTTGGTGAAAAGATTGTGATGCGTATTCTCGACCAAGAGCGCGGTGTTAAAAAAATGAACGAACTCGGTTTGTCGGAAATGAATTTGAAGCAGATTTTAAATTCGCTCGATAAGCCGTACGGTATCATTCTCATCTCAGGTCCAACCGGTTCGGGTAAAACAACAACACTCTACTCAATGTTGCGCGAAATTAATCGTGAAGAGAAAAACGTACTCTCGCTCGAAGATCCGATCGAATATAACATTGAGAGCGTTAGCCAATCGCAGGTACGACCTGAAATTGATTACACCTTTGCAAACGGTTTGCGTACTGCGCTCCGTCAAGACCCTGACATCATCATGGTGGGAGAAATTCGAGATAAAGAAACAGCGCAGCTCGCTATTCAGGCAGCGCTCACTGGTCACCTGGTGCTTTCGACCATTCACACCAACAATGCGATGGGTGTTATTCCGCGCCTCATTGATATGGGTGTTGACCCGTACCTCATTGCACCAACGCTCCAAATTGCTATTGCCCAGCGTTTGGCGGCAACACTCGCAACACCGAAGGTGGGCAAAAAGGTAAAGCTCGACGGCGCAATGCGGGTGATGGCAGAAAAGCCGTTTGAAGATTTGCCAGCTGAATTTCGCAAAAATATTACGATTCCTGAGTTTGTCTACCAAGCTGAACCAAGTGACGATTCGCCAACAGGCTTACGCGGCCGTATTGCGGTGTACGAAGTGATCGAGATGGACAAGGAGCTCGAGAAAATTATTCTCGCGACACCGACCGAACTTGAGATTACGAAGTATGTACGTTCGAAAGGAATGTTGACGATGCGTGAAGACGCGATGCTGAAAGCGTTTGAGGGTATTATTCCAATTGAGGAAGTTAACAAGGTATAATGTAACTACTATGGTATCAACACTCGAAAAAGGACCACTGCAACTGAACGCCAAAGTGCTCATTATTGACGACGACAAGTTTTTGCTCGATATGTACTCGCTTAAGTTTAAAAAGTACGGACTTGAGGTGAGCACCAGTTCAAGTGGACAAGACGCAATTACAAAACTAAAAGAGGGTGCGAAGCCAGACATTCTTATTCTCGATGTCATCATGCCCGGCATGGACGGCCTCGAAGCTTTGGCGGAAATGAGAAAGCAGCATCTCGTCGATTCATCAGTGGTGGTTATTCTCACAAACCAAGGTGAACCAAACGATATCGAGCGTGCAAAAGCGCTCGGCATCAATGGCTACATTGTCAAAGCAACCAGCATTCCATCTGAGGTTGTCGAAAATGTTATTGGTATTTACAAGAATGCAAAACACGTAAGCTAACATGGATCACGCTAAACTACTGACAGCGCTCATCGATATCACCGTGAGCGAAGGTGCGTCTGATTTACACCTGTCTGCAGGGCGTAATCCTATTATTCGCGTATCGAGCAAGTTGGTGCCGCTGGTACAGCAACCAGTGCTCACCGAAGAAGCTGTTGCAGGAATGTTGAAAGCGATGCTCGATCCGGTTCGACGCGAAGCGTTTGAACGCATGAAGGAGGTTGATTTTTCATACAGTACACACAATGAGGCAGCGCGCTTTCGCTGTGCGGGATACATGCACCAAAATTCGGTAGCAATTGCGATGCGTCTCATTCCGCAAAAAATTCGCTCACTCGAAGAACTCAAGTTGCCGCCAATTTTGGAAACGTTTGCAAATCGCCAGCAGGGATTTTTCTTGTGTGTAGGACCAGTAGGGCAGGGAAAGAGCACAACGCTTGCTGCCATGATTGATCTCATCAATACAAACCGCCTCGAGCACATTGTTACTATCGAAGATCCAATTGAGTATGTGTTTGAAAATAAAAAATCAATTATCGATCAACGCGAAATTAAAATTGATACTCGCGATTTTAACTCTGCACTGACGCACGCTCTCCGCCAAGATGTCGATGTCATTATGGTCGGTGAAATGCGCAACCTCGAAACCATCGGCACCGCTGTTACCGCTGCTGAAACAGGTCACCTCGTGCTCTCAACGTTGCACACAAACTCTGCAGCGCAAACCATCGAACGTATTGTCGACTCATTTCCGGCAAACCAGCAAGGGCAAATTCGTTTGCAGCTCGCGGGCAGCTTGGTGGGCATTTTTTCACAGCGACTCATTCCGCGAGTGGCAGGAGGGCTCGTGCCAGCGTATGAGCTGCTCATTAATAACACCGCAGTAGCAAACCTTATTCGCGAAAAGCGCGTGCACGAAATTAACACCGTCATTGAGACAAGTTCAAACGTAGGTATGATTGATATGAATCGCTCACTTGCCGAGCTGGTTCGACAAGGTGAAATTAGTATTGAAAACGCCTACCAGTACGCGCTCAATCCAAAGATGCTCGAGAAAATGATTTAATGAATTTGTATGGTATTTAAATACACCGCAATTAACCAGCAGGGTGAGGCACAAGACGGCACAATCGATGCGGTAAACATTGACGTAGCAATTTTGTCACTCCAGCGCAAGGGACTGGTTATTTCGGGCATTAATCCCGTTGGTGAAAAGGGCGGTCTGTTTAATAAAAACATCACCTGGTTTCAGCGCGTGTCGAATAAAGACATGGTGGTGCTCTCGCGCCAACTGGCAACACTCTTTGAGTCGCAAGTGTCAGCGCTCCGCGTGTTTCGATTGGTTGCCGAAGGAAATGATCAACCGCTCATCCGAAACACGCTGCACGAAGTTGCCGATGATTTGCAGGCAGGCTCAACCATTTCTGGAGCACTGGCAAAACACCCAAAAGTGTTCACTAACTTTTATGTCAGCATGGTGAAGGCGGGTGAAGAGTCGGGCAAGCTCGACGAAGTGTTCCTGTTTTTGGCTGATAGCCTCGACCGCACCTACGAAGTGACTTCAAAAGCCCGTAACGCCCTCATTTATCCTGCGTTTGTGATCGTCGTGTTCTTTGCCGTTATGATTCTCATGTTCACGATGGTTATTCCAAAAATCAGCGGCATTTTGGTTGATTCTGGACAAGAAATTCCTATTTATACCAAAGTGGTGCTCGCTATCAGCTCGCTCCTGGTTAATTACTTTTGGATTTTGGCCATTGTACTGGTGGTTGGTGGCTACGCATTTGTGCGGTACGTTCGCACTGACGACGGCGAACTCCAATTTGAACGATTCAAGTTGTCGATGCCATACCTTGGTGGCTTGTACCGAAAACTCTTTCTCTCGCGTATTTCAGACAACATGAACACCATGTTGTCGTCGGGTATTCCTATGATTCGCACGCTCGAAATTACTGCTGACGTTGTGGGTGGCCGCATTTACCGTGACATTTTGCTCAATGCTGTCGAAATGGTGAAAGGGGGAGCGTCGGTGTCGGATACGTTCTCTCGCTACGAAGAAATGCCAAACATTTTTATCCAAATGGTGCGTGTTGGTGAAGAAACGGGTCAATTGGGCAACATTCTTAAGACATTGGCTAAATTCTATCAGCGTGAAGTGATAAACGCCGTCGATACTATGGTTGATCTCATCGAACCGGTGATGATTGTGATGCTCGGTGTGGGTGTCGGTGTGCTCTTGGCATCGGTATTGGTACCTATCTACAACATTGCCCAAGGATTTTAGGGTTATCCACATAGGAAAAACGCTTAAAAACGGCCTCAAGTATAATAAACACACTGTTCTATTAGACAGTTATTAATTACAATTTAAATAAAAGAATTCTTTTATGAAACGCTCATCAAAAGGTTTCACCCTGATCGAGCTCTTGGTGGTTATCGCCATCATCGGTATCCTCTCATCAGTAGTGCTTGCTTCATTGAACTCTGCTCGAAATAAGGGTGCAGACGCTGCGGTTAAGGCTAACTTGAGTGGTGTACGTGCACAAGCTGAACTGTTTTACGACAGCACTAATGTTCCTACATACGAGGGTGTGTGTGCATCGAGTGGTGCGAATACAATTGGTATTGGCGTTGGCGCAGCTGAAACTGCTTACCGCGGTGCGATTACGACATATGATGATGATGATGCAAGCACGTGGAATAGTGCACAGTGTCACGACATATTGTCAGCATGGGTTGCATGGGTGCCTCTTAAGGCGTCAACGAGCGCAGTACCTTCTGCGTGGTGTGTTGACAGTACTGGAACGTCAAAGCCAACCGCTGCACTTCTTGCGACAACCGGTACGGTCTGTCCGTAGTAGACAATCTCTCGGTAAACAAAAATCCCCACAGTGTGGGGATTTTTGTTGCCTTTAATTGCTATATTAGTTGTATACTTCTTATATATATGAAAAAAGGTTTTACATTAATTGAACTTTTAATAGTTATTGCGATTATCGGCTTATTGGCCGGAGTAGTGCTCGCGTCGGTAGGTCAAAGCCGAGTAAAAGCTGCGGATGCGGCTGCGAAAGAGCAGCTAGTGCAGATGAGAAATAGAATACAGTTGTTGTACGATGCTAACGGCGCTTCGTACATGTACAATTCTGCGCCGGCGTTTACTAGAGCAGAGTGTACTGAAATAATAACTCCAGGCGGTCGTTACGGGTCTGTCTTTGAGGACCCTATCATTTTTAGTCAATATGCCGCATTAGAAAAAGTGATAGATATTTCTTACCCGAGATTTCCACGGTGCGGTGTTCAGGCAGATGGGTATTACATGACAGGATATCTCAACAGCGGCAAAGTATTTTGTATTGATGGTACCAATGCATTGCGAACAAAAAATGCAGCTGGCTTGGATTACAGAGATCTTGTTGATGGGGAGGATCCGCCAGCAATTACGTTAGGTTCGGTGACTTGCAACTAGTATGCTCGTTGTATTCGGTTTCGGCCTCATCATTGGTAGCTTTCTCAATGTAGTCATTTATCGCTACAACACTGGTCAGTCGATAGTCAGTGGTCGCTCGGCGTGCGGTGTGTGTGGCAAGAAGCTATTGTGGTACGAATTGGTGCCGGTACTGAGCTTCGTGTTCCAGCGCGGCCGGTGTCGTGATTGTGGCACCCGAGTGTCTTGGCAGTACCCCGTGGTTGAGCTTGCAACGGCGCTCCTGTTTACCGGTGCTTTCTATATGCATGGGTTGTCGGGACTCTTTGTTGTTGATGCAGCAGTATTCTCGCTCCTTATCGTTATTTTTGTCTACGATCTCAAACACAAAATAATTCCAAACGGCTGCGTGTACCCGTTTATTGGGCTGGCACTCGCTGTAGTTCTCACACGATTTGTATTTGGAGAGAGTCGGCACCTCATTGCGTACGATCTGGCGGCCGGTGTTCTCATAGCGGGATTCTTCTTTATATTGTGGGCCGTATCGCGAGGTCGTTGGCTCGGCTTTGGCGACGTGAAACTCGCTCTCGGTATTGGCTGGTTCCTTGGGTTAGCAAAAGGCGTTTCAGCAATTATTATTGGTTTCTGGCTTGGTGCGATTGTTGGTGTTATCCTCATTGCACTTTCGCGAATGCATACACTGACGATCGG
>CAZXUM010000039.1:0-5759 GCA_964644005.1 uncultured Candidatus Saccharibacteria bacterium | reverse complement strand
TTACATTTCTATTTATGGCGACACCGATGCCGAACTCGATCGTGTTGAATCTGAAATCAAATCAATCCTCGAAGCGCGTCTCGTGTACGTTAAGCCATCGCTCTTTCAACAAGAACAAGGCTTCCGCAGTATTATTCCAATTGCCAACGACGAGCTGGCGGTAAACTCAAAACTCAATTCATCACCACTCTCAAGCCTCTTTCCCTTTACCTCATTCGACCTCACCTCAGACAAGGGAATCTTGTACGGCATCAACCGCCACAACTCGTCACTAGTGCTCTTCGATCGTTTTTCAATGGAAAACTACAACTCGGTCACATTCGCAAAAGCTGGTTCAGGAAAGTCGTATGCAACAAAGCTCGAAATTCTCCGTTCGCTCATGTTCGATACTGACGTTATTGTTATCGACCCCGAGCGCGAGTACGAATACCTTGCCGAAGCAACTGGTGGCCGCTATTTCAACATCTCTCTCACCTCAGACAGCCACATCAACCCATTTGATTTACCAATTCCTACTGAAGACGAGTCATCAGCAAATGTGCTGCGTTCAAACATTATTAACTTGGTGGGACTCTTTCGCATCATGTTGGGCGGCCTCTCTCCTGAAGAAGATGCAATCATCGACCGTGCCATTACCGAAACCTACGCCCTTAAAGACATCACCCCCGAGTCAGATTTTCGTACGATCGACCCACCACTGCTTTCAGATTTCGAATTAGTGCTCGCCGGGATGGAAGGAGGTGGGTCACTCGCACAACGTCTCGGTAAATACACTAAGGGTACCTGGGCGGGCTTCTTAAACAAACCAACAAACGTCGACATCAATAAAAAGTTTATCGTCTTCTCACTCCGCGACATGGAGGATGAACTCAAACCAGTAGCCATGTACCTGGTGACACACTACATTTGGAACGCAGTCCGCAAAAACCTCCGCAAGCGTCTCCTCGTTATTGATGAGGCGTGGTGGATGATGAAATCGGACGACACCGCGTCATTCTTGCTCGGCTTGGCAAAGCGTGGTCGTAAATACTATCTCGGCATGGCGACGATCACCCAAGACGTCGACGACTTCCTTAAATCACCGTACGGACTGCCTATTATCACCAACTCATCAATTCAGATATTGCTCAAACAATCACCGTCATCAATCGATGTGCTGCAGCGCACGTTCAATCTCACCGATGAAGAGAAGTATTTGCTCCTTGAGTCGGATGTAGGGGAGGGTATATTCTTTGCAGGCATCAAGCATGTTGCTATCAAAATTATTGCTTCATACACTGAAGACCAAATCATTACCTCAGATCCATCGCAAGTACTCGCCATTCGTCGTGCACGTAAAGATTTAGAGTCAGGAAACCAACCAGCGTAGTACTAACCTAGTGATATACTTGAGCCATGGTGACACTCATCAACAGCGCAGAACCGCAGATTACGCGGCAACCTGAGCTCATACCTCGAAAAGTACCTATCGTACGCGCTGGCACATCGCGTATCGATACTACCGACACCATTACAGAAACAGGCGACCAACCACCAGTACCACTTCGAAAAAGCACCTCCGCCAATAACTCGCGTCGCTCCGCAGCGAGAACAACAACGAGCTTCAATCAAAAACAACAACATAACTCCGCCACCCCTACCGTCGCTCCGCCGAGAAAGTAGCAGTAAAAGCGTTACCTCGCCAGTCAAAGGACTCCTCCATAAACCACGGCTGCCTCTGTGGGTACAGATTGTTATTCTTGTTCTTTCCGTTGTTGAATGGATTATTGGCTTCATCCCAATCGTAAATATCGTTAGTGGAGTGACTTTTTGGCTGATTAAAGGCGCTATATACCTCTATTTTGGTAGGCACTATTTTTTGAGTATCCCGTTCATTACCACAAACTTTACAGCAATCGTATTGTCACTTATCCCATTCGTAAACTGGGCTCCGTGGGTAATTATATCTTCTGCACTCGATATGTTTGACAAGGTCATGCTAAAATATGTTCACAATGCTACCAAACTTCACACTGCGTAGTGTAGGACTGATTCTCTGTATATTCAGTTTTTTTGCTGCGTCGATAGCCAGCGCCCAAGTGTCGACACAGCAAGCATTTGAAGAACAGATCGAACGCTTGCAAGCGCTCCAAGCAAAAGCCTTGAAACCCTCTCTTGAATTAGTGCAGTACCCCAACAACCCCGCACCAGGAACAATGGCTTTCTATAACATTGCTGGAAGCGCTGGCATCGATCGCGCTACAGTAACGTGGAAAGTAAACGGCACAACCCAAGCATCTGGTGTCGGCATGCTCGAATTTAAAACCCAAGTGCCATCAGTCGGTAAAGTGCTGACGGTTTCTGTTTCAGTTGTGTGGCTCGACGGACGTTCAACTACGGCCCAAAAAGTGGCCCGACCCGCACAGGTTGATATTCTCTGGCAATCAAATAGCTACACGCCGCCGTTCTACCGCGGCAAAGCGCTTATCGCGTACCAATCACCAATTACCTTTGTTGCTGTGCCAAACATTATTGACGCAAGTGGTGTTCGTGTCCCTGATGAAAAATTAGTGTACACATGGACTGAGGACGGAAGCGTGCTGCCAGGATCTGGCTATGGAAAAAATACTATTACTCGCCCTGGGTCAGTTATTCTCAAACCATTTACTATCAACGTCACTGTTTCAACCATTTCAAATAGCGTTGCAGCCAGTGCCGAACTCACTGTTGGCGGCGTGCAGCCACAAACAATCCTCTACAGTGTTAATTCGCTCACCGGAGTAGCGTACGAGTCAGCTATCTCTACAACATTAGACTTGCCGAATACCGAACTCACCTTCCGAGCAGTGCCGTATTTCTATACCACATCATCATCTGGCCGAACACTTCGCTACGAATGGTCAATGAACGGACAGAAGTTGGTTGGTTCTGTGCAAGACCCTCGTGAACTCACCGTTCGCCAAGAAACAGAATCTGGTGGCAGCGCCCGCGTTGGTGTTTCTATTGAAAACCCTGCAGCCCTGCTTCAGTTTGGTAGTACCAATGTTACTATTAAGCTCAAAGAAGCTTCTCGCGAAAGCGGTTTCTAATACGCACCATGAAACTCATACTACTCTGCACAGTTGTCGCTCTGCTCATCATTCCCACGGTGCAGGTTATTGCACTCGAAGAGTACACCGTTCTCGCACCGCTTCCTGGCACAACGAAAGGCGGCTGTACAACGGGGGACTGTAAGACAGATCTGCCAGTGTACCTCGGTGGTGTGTACCGACTAATCATCGGACTCTCGTTCACCCTTGCGTTCGCTATGATTGTTTTTGGAGGTATTCAATACCTTTCAACCGATGCAGTGAGCGGCAAAAGTGACGGCCGCAAGCGCATTGAGGATGCGCTCTGGGGACTTATCATTATTTTGAGTGCATACCTATTGCTCGAGACTATCGACAAGAGCTTGCTGCAATTAACATTCCTACAGGGCTAGTATATGTTTAAAAAGATTTTTATTACCGTCAGTATTATCGCCCTCCTTACCATTATTGGCAGTATTGGATACATCTACTACACCTATATTGCACCTGAAGATCGCCCAGATTTTGTAAACACCGCACTCAATTATTTTCCTTTTGGCGAGCCGAGCACTAGTACGGTACCCGCACCAACACCAATAGACACTGGCGGCCAAACAACAATTATTGAGCAGCCAAATCTGCCAGTTATTATTCCCGTGCTTCGAAAAATCACCGCAACGCCTATTGCCGGAATTGGCCCCATTACCCGCACTATCGATATCGTTGAAGAAGACGGCACACGCAGTAAAAAAATTATTACCGGTGTTCGCTATGTCGAACGTGGTACCGGCCACATATATGAAGCGGCGACCGACTCAAACCAAATCACTAAACTCACGAGCAACACTATTCCAAAAATTAGTGAGGCTGCGTTTGGCGCCCAGGCAGGCAGCGTTCTTGTGCGGTACGCAAACTCACTCGATACCATTAACACTTACGCCGGCCGTTTGATTGTTTCAAATACAAGTACCGCGTCTACCACAAATACCTTCACGTTTGATGGTAGTTTTCTACCGCTCAATATTACATCTGTTGCAGTGTCTCCAGCAAAAGACCGCATTGCCTATATTGAGCACACCGACACAGGTTCACAGTTGGTAACCAGCGGCTTTACTGGGGTAGGGAGTGTTGTCATGAATAGCCCAATTCGCGAATGGCTCATTGAGTGGACCCAACCAACAAGCGTTCTCCTCACTACCAAACCTTCCGCACAAGTGCCTGGGTATGTATACCGCGTAGCTATCCCGTCAGGAACACGCAGTGTAGTACTTGAACCTATTCCGGGCATTACCGTATTAGGGGACACTACCGGCACCTACATTGCCTACACTCGTGGTGGTGGAAACATTGATACTCATGTACTAAACACAAAAACAGGGAGTGACACCTCACTCGGTGTAAAAACATTTGTCGCCGAAAAGTGTGCGTGGAGTAAAAAAGTACCAACACGCGTATTCTGTGCAGTGCCAAATTACATACCCACAACAAACTATCCAGACGCATGGTACCAAGGACGTGTGTCCTTCTCAGACAAAATTATACAAATCGATGTATCGACTGGTTCAGTAACACCACTTGCGTATCCAGAAACAGACCTCAACGAACCGGTTGATGGACTCTATCTCACACTCGACCAAGACGAAAAGAACCTTTTCTTCATCAACAAAAAAGATAGTTCGCTCTGGCAATTGCGACTTGCACAACCAACACCGTAAGGAGACTAGGCTACAGCGACAGGAGCTAACACCGGCGTAACTGCTGGTGTTTTTGGTGTCTTATTTCGATAGCGACGACGAATGTATAATTCTTGCCCGATAGCAAACACGTTGCTGGTAATAAGGTAGAGCGAGACCACCGACGGCACGCTGTATGCCAAAATAAACATAAAAATAGGGAAGATGTACTTCACTTGCACATGGAGACTGCGGGTAAGATCTTTTTGGAATTGGCTTGCTGATTCGCTCGGTGTAGCAGCAATGACAATAATTTGTGCCTGAATAAACTGGGTAATAGCAACAACAATCGGTAGGAGTAGTCCACGAGTAGAAATATCAATACCGAGGAAAAAAACATCCACCAGTGCGGGGAAGGTAACGAATGAGTAGAGGATGGTTTGGTTCACTGCCGGAAAACCCCCCGCATAGAAAATACGGTAGAGCGCAATAACAATAGGAAGTTGGATAAACAGCAGCAGTATGCCGAGAAATGGCCGCACCTTGTTCTTTCGGTACAACGCCAGTGTTTGGAGACCGCGTTCTTGGGTATTATCTTTGTACTTTTTATTGATGGCGTCGAGTTCAGGTTGAATCTCCTTCATCTTTATTTGTGTCTTCACTGATTGGATCGAAAGCGGGAAGAGAATCAGCTTCACCACAACAGTGAGGATGATAACCGCAACACCCGCATCAGCACCTGGAATAATATCGATGAGAAAAATCAGGCCGTTATAGAGCGGTTGGTACAGGGTGTGAAAGAAAAGGTTTGAAATCATTGAGGAATTGTAACAGCTTTTACCAGCGACACAACATCAGCGAGCAGCGCTCTTGAACCGGCAGCAAGCGCCTCCTTCTTGGGAAACACAACGATCATCAACGATATTTTTGTTGGTAGCTGTGTACGAAGGAGTTCAAACACCTGCCGACGAATGCGATTTCGAGATACCGCATGCGGTGCAACCTTTTTTGATACTACAACCGCTGCTTTCCATCCCAC
>CAZXUM010000038.1:0-5868 GCA_964644005.1 uncultured Candidatus Saccharibacteria bacterium | reverse complement strand
ACCGAAGCGGACACTGACTCATTAGTCCTAAAAGGCAAGAACAAAGAGCTTGAGGAAGTCACCAAGAATTTGCAATCACTCACCCTCAACTTCACCTCGCCAAGAAACCAGGACCGTGCACTTATAACAGATGACGAATATCAAAACCTCAAAGGCGGAATGGTAAAAAGAAAACTGATCCTCGAAGATGATTTAAAGATCACGAACAAGCAGGTCCTCGAATGGGTAGAGCTCACCGAGAAGACCTTTGACTTCGCCTGCTATGCGCACATTTGGTTTGAAAAAGGAGACGAAAAGACCAAAAGAGCCATACTCGCATGTCTTGGCTCGAACCTCACCATAAAGGGCAAAAAAGTCTTTGTAAATTACCATTCCTTCATCAAAACGATCATAAAAAGTCGTCAGGCAGTTGAAGCCGAATTAGAGCACGCTCGAACCTCCAATGTATCAAGCAATAAAAGACAAAACCCCGCATTATGCGAGGTTTCGTCACTAGGGCTCGACATAGTACGAGATATAGGAACCTTTTGGAAGCTGGATCCGCTCGTCGCATACCTGCCGAATCTGAGGGATGGATTGTATCCGGTGGTGAGGCCGACGGAGGCGGAGATGGCGAAGTATAAGTAAAGACGACTTTACATTCATGTTTTGGTAAGTTATAATCGGTACAATCAAAATGTATGCCAGAGAAGATAAAAAACGAAGTAAACAAATACAGAACGGAGATTGGTGTGACGCAAGAGGATCTCGCATCCAAGGTGAATGTCAGTCGCCAGACTATCATTGCTTTGGAGAAAGGAAACTATACACCCTCAATTTTACTAGCCCTAAAGATCGCTGGTTTCTTTAAGATGTCTGTCGAGAAAATATTCAAAATATCATATGAAAAATAATCTCAAAGAAACTATCGTTTCAATAGCCCTGATTGCAATTGCAATTCTACTACTCAATCCATTTCATTTCTGGATGCCTAACATGATGGTGATGTCCATGCTTGCTATTACACTCGGACTTTTTGGATTATTCGCGAGCTTCATTCTTCGGGAAACCATGATTGATGAGCGAGAAGGGCAACATCGAACTCTTGCAGGAAGAAATGCATTTCTCGCAGGGTCAGGAGTACTCACTCTCGGAATTGTGATTCAGGGATACACGCACACTGTTGATCCGTGGCTTGTTGTGGCACTTATTGTAATGATTGTCGTTAAAATAGGCACCCGCATCTGGAGCGACAAAAATCTTTAATATCCGCACCTAGAAGTTATCCACTAAAACAAATGTAAATTATACTTTACATTTGTTTTTCTTTTATCTATACTAGTAAGTATAAAAGTAATTAACAGATAACAAGTCGCGCTCTGAGGACGATTGTGCGACATAATTTCGCAAAATTATATGAATAAAAACACAGGGATTATTATTGGAGTTATAGCGTTAGTAGTAATTGTTGGAGGTGTGTATGCATCTATGGCTGGCAAAGATGATGCAATGATGAATAAGAAAATGGACGATTCTGCTGTGATGCAAAAAGAAGGTGACGCTATAGTGAAAGACGAGACGGTGAAAGGAACTGAAATGATGAAAGGTTCATACGAAGCATATGCACCTGAGAAACTTGCACGAGCAGAGACTGGTGACGTTGTTCTATTCTTCCATGCTTCATGGTGTCCATCATGCAGAAGCCTCAACTCAGATATCGAAGCTAATATGGGTTCGATTCCAGAAGGAGTGAGTATTTTAAAAGTTGATTACGACAAGGAAACAGAGTTGAAGAAGAAATACGGAGTTACGTATCAGCACACGCTTGTTCAGGTAGACAAGGACGGAAACCTCATCAAGAAGTGGAGCGGAAGCCCTAAGCTCGCGAGCTTGGTATTAGAAATACAATAGTATGATTTTCTTCATTATCTCAATTCTGGCAGGAATATTTACGGTGCTTGCGCCGTGCATATTACCGCTTCTTCCTGTGGTTATCGGAGCGTCAGAAGAGGGATCTCGAGGAGTATCAAAAAGAGCACTAACGGTTATTGGTTCTCTTTCTATATCAGTTATCCTGTTCACGCTTCTGTTAAAAGCAACAACACTCTTTATTAGTATTCCGCAAAGTTTCTGGACAAGCTTCTCTGGGCTAGTAATAGTTCTTGTTGGTCTCGCAATTGTGTTTCCATCATTTTGGGTACGGATACCGTATGTAAATAAATTAAGTTTGCTTAGCAATAAAGCGCTTGGTTCAGGGTATCAAAAGAAAAGTTACAAAGGAGACATGCTGATCGGACTAGCTTTGGGTCCAGTGTTCACTACATGCTCTCCAACGTATCTTTTTATCATAGCTACAGTTCTTCCAGCTTCATTTATTGTTGGTTTTGTCTATCTCCTAGGCTTCACTCTTGGCTTGGCGGCATCACTTCTCCTTATTGCATATTTTGGTCAGAAAATTGTAAATAAAATTTCAGAACGAATGCAGACAGCAGGAAGGATAAAACAAATATTTGGAGTGCTGATTATTCTTGTCGGGATTGCAGTTCTTACTGGTTACGACAAGAAGATAGAAACCATCATCTTGGATTCGGGTTATGGTGCAACCATTCAACTTGAGGATTTATTGATCGAAAGGTTCGCTCCTAAAAATGATTCTGTCCAAGACAAATCTTCTATGAAAGAATCCTACGAAACTATCACCCTGGCAGGAGGGTGTTTCTGGTGTACTGAGGCGTACTTTCAGGAGGAAGAAGGAATTATCGATGCTGTATCTGGATATGCTGGAGGAGAAGCATCTAATGCCTCGTATGTATCAGTTGCAAAAGGTACTACCAAGCATCGTGAGGCAGTGCAGATTACCTATGATTCAAATATAATTTCGACAGAAAAAGTACTTGATATTTATTGGTCACATATTGATCCAACAAATACCGAGGGTCAGTTTGCTGATAAGGGCTTTCAGTATACAAGCGCTATTTTCTATCAGAATGAAGAACAAGAAACTGTCGCTCGTGATGCCAAAATGCGACTAGAAAAAAGTGGCGTGTTCTCTAAGCCCATTGCAATAGAGATTCTAGCGTTTACCACTTTCTTCAGGGCAGAAGAATACCATCAAGATTATTACAAAAAAGCATCTGATCACTATGAGCGATACAAGAAAGGTTCAGGTAGAGCTGGTTTTGTAGAGGAAACATGGGCAAAGGACGCTGCAATACAATTTTTACAATCTGAACAAACAGAAATTATGAGAAAAGAAACATCAAAAAGAAGTGACTACAATTATACCAACGAAGAGATTGCGGAGATGTTAAAAAATTTGGATCCGCTTGCATATCATGTCGTTGCTGAGAATGGAACTGAATCGCCATTCAATAATGCGTACTGGGATAATAAGGCAGATGGAATTTATGTGGATAAGGTTACAGGTAAGCCGCTTTTTTCGAGTACTCACAAGTACGATTCGGGTACAGGCTGGCCAAGTTTCTGGAGAACAATTGAGGATGACTCGGTAACTATGCACGAGGACAATTCGCTTTCAACGACACGTACAGAGATACGAAGCAGTGCTGGACATGTAGGGCATGTGTTTGAAGATGGTCCAAAAGAAGAGGGCGGTCGTCGTTTTTGCACAAACTCCGCATCGCTTAAATTTGTCCCCAAAGAAGAAATGACAAAGAATAGCTATGAGGAGTATCTTTATTTGTTTGAAAAGTCTGTATAAAACAGCTAGATAAAAAACCTAGCTATTATTAATTAAAGTAGCATCAAATCGCGCTTTGTTTTCAACCATCCACTTCTGTCGATCCGCCTTGGTTTTGTTCGGGTCGTTCATCACATCAGCGTGAGCCCGCATGTAATGAGGCATGGGTGCGTTCTATGGCACAAAGTTCGTTTTGCCTTATCGATAGCCTCTTCTCTAGCTGGTTGTACTTGTTCCTGTAAACAAGTTTTAATTTTTGTACATTCGCAAAGAATCATTTCAATACCACTGGTGATCTACATAAAAAACGACAGATATTTAGCACTACAGGATCGAACCTAAGCTTAATGAACAAGGAACTAAGGATTGAGAAGCTACATCCCTATATGCTCACAGAAAACGAACTTAAGTCTCAAAAGGTACTCTATGAAAGGTTAGAACCTAAAAAGCGTGGCTCCATAAAAGGAATAGAAGCAGTTTTTGCCGCTTCTATTCCTAACTGGCTCCGGGAGCAGGATTCGAACCTGCGACCAACTCCTTAACAGGGAGCCGCTCTACCAGCTGAGCTATCCCGGAATATGTCGCATGATATCAAAAAAGGCTTCAATTGCAAAGAAAAACAGCAGTAGTAGCATTACTATTCTTTGACAGGCTCTTTTTTATTTAAGAAAAATCGGGTGGTATACTAGTACTATGCTACACATTCAACGGAAGGGGACGAACATGCAATTAACAGAGGCGATTTCAAACTACATTGATAAGCGACTCGAACCGTTAGAAAAACTTCTTGAGCACCACCCCGAACACACGATCGATGTTGAGGTAGGAAAAACAACAAACCATCATAAGTCAGGCGATATTTTTCGAGCTGAGGTGAATCTGCACATTAAAGAGAAGACTCTCCGTGCAGTATCTGAAATGGTCGATTTGTACGCTGCTATCGATACAGTGAAAGATGAAATAAGTGCTGCACTCAAATCACACATCTCGCGCAAACGCGGAGTATGGAAACGTGGAGCACAAAAAATTAAAGAGATGGCTCGGGGTTACATCACTCCTTTTAAGCCACGCACATAATCGGCGTAGGACATTTCTTTTCGGCCCGCTGGTGTTACGCGCGTAATGACAAACTCATGTGTTGCTGCTGTGTATGTTGCCTCAGTAATGAGTACTCGTTCCGGTCCGTGCGCGGTGGGGTGCATGTAATAGACGCCCGGCCATGGTTGTAGCGCATTGTATTTAAGCCAGCGGGCATACGGGGTGTCGGTTTCTTTCAGTTCACCATCCTGTTTTGTTATGAGCGCCGTGTGTGTTGCTGCACTGTGCTGTTGTTCTTGTGCAGGTGTGGTTTGTGCTATCCAACCCGGCAGTACGGTTGCAAGAAGTTCGCCACCCATGTGACCAAGCATGTCTTGTAGTGCTGGTGCGGATAGTGGCCAATCAGCTGGAGCGATAGCCGCTTTTTTTTGTGCAACAATTGGCCCGTGATCAACGTGTGCATCGATTGCCATAATGGTAACGCCAGTGTCGCGCATGTCATTGAGAATGGCAGATTGAATTGGCGATGGCCCGCGCAAGAGTGGCAAGAGCGATGGGTGTACGTTGAGGGTTCCGCGTCGGGGTAACTCCAATACTTGTTTTGGAATAATTTTTCCATACGACGCAACAATGAACACGTCCCACGCAGTGCTGCTGAGTGTTGCAAGAAATACTGGATCAGACAACTTTTCTGGCTGTAGGAGCGGAATATGCTGTGCCGCTGCCCACGTTGCAACGGGGGATACGACAATTTCTTGTTTCTTGCCCTGTGGCAAATCCGGAGTACTTACAATAAGCGCGGGCGTATATCCTGCACGGAGGAGTTCATTAAGAACATGCACAGAAAGCGCAGACGTTCCAAAAAAGGCACAGTTACGCATTGGCGTGTGAAGTGTCTGGCGGTGGCACCTCTTCAATGTTAGTTGCTTTGTCAATAAAGAGTATGCCGTCGAGGTGGTCAATTTCGTGCTGAAATGCTTGTGCGAGCAAACCGCTGCCGCCCATCGTGAATTTTTCACCACGTTCGTTGTAGGCAACAATTGTCGCTTTAGCAGCACGATCAACATTTCCATAGAGCCAGCGTACGCTCAAACATCCTTCAGTCATTGGTTTTTTCTCGCGAGACATTTTGGTGATGACCGGATTGATAC
>CAZXUM010000037.1:0-5891 GCA_964644005.1 uncultured Candidatus Saccharibacteria bacterium | reverse complement strand
GTGCTGGCTTACTTGGAGTATTGCTGTGCAAAACCCCTTCGCCGTCGGGGATAATAATTTCGTCGCCAATTGCCAACACTGATCCCTCGAGCTGGTTGTATTCAATAATTCCTTCAGCGTCTACTGCATATCGTTTTGCAATAGTACTTACCGTGTCGCCCTTTTTTACAATGTACCTAACTCCTGAAATAGGGAGGATGGCCAAACGCTGACCAGGAGTGAGCGCTGTGCCGCGTTTCATATTGTTAAACAAGTAGATAGTGTTTTCAGTCACACCAAACATTTTTGCAATCTGAGAAATAGTGTCGCCCGGCTTTACTACATACACATTGATCTGATCAGATGCTGAGCGAACAATATCCTCCTCAGCAACAACCGGAAGCGGCATGAAGGCATCTTCCGTAACGGGAAGTTCGCGGCTGATATCTTTACTATCTTTAAAAGCCATCGCGCCTTGTGGAGCACGGGGTAATTCCATTGTTTGTGCATTTACGGATGCGGCACTTGCATAATTGAGCGAAGAAAAAAGTGCTGCTGGAGCGCCTGATGCATTAAATGCTCCCATGAACGGGGAGAATACTGCAGCAAACAGCGAGAGGCGAACGACTATATGTAATTTTTCAGGCGGTAAAATAAGGTTTTTTTAGCAAGTAATCGGCCTGTTCGGTAATATGGCTTAACAGAGCCACAATATAGGGAATTCAGTAAAACGAAATGTAGATAAGTCAAGGGCACCAATCTCTACAAGATGTAAGGATAGCTCGCCAGCCCAGGGTGTCAACCACTCATTAAGCCCTTATTTAGCATTAATTATCAACACCTTAAAACCCTTACTGTATATGGGGATAATTGGGGTACCTCATGTTATAGTCACTATGTGGAACACACAAACGATCACTTGGCTAGCCTAAATACCCGCCAACGGGAGGCGGTGAGTGCTACCAAAGGTCCGGTACTCATACTTGCAGGGGCAGGGGCAGGAAAGACCAAAACGATCACTCATCGGATACTCCATTTGATACATTCGGGAGTCGCCCCCCAAGAAATTCTGGCGATCACCTTTACTAACAAAGCAGCCAAGGAGATGCGAGAGCGTGTCTTTAGCCTTATTGAGCACTCATCAGTCCTCAACCGACCATTGTCGTTTACCGAGCGACCGTTCGTCAGCACATTCCACAGTTTGGGTGTACATATATTACGAGAACACAGTCAGATGCTCGGCCTACCGCGACAATTTAGTATTTTTGATAGAAACGATTCGCTCCGAGCAATTAAAGAAGCTCTTAATACAGCAGGCTTCGATCCTAAAACATGGGAGCCACCAAAAATTCTCGGTATTATTTCACGTGAGAAAGGAAAGTTTGTTACCCGAGAATCGTACGGTGAAAAACCAAAACATGACTACGTTGGCAATGTGGTGTCACAAGTGTGGCGACACTATGAACACATATTAAAAGACGAAAAGGCGTTAGACTTTGACGATCTCCTCATTGAAACTGCACGACTCTTGCAGCGCAACCCAGACATTCGCCAACATTATCAAAACACGTGGAAGTATGTGCACGTCGATGAATACCAAGACACCAATCACGTTCAGTATGCGCTGACACAACTATTTATCGGTCCAGAAAAAAATATTTGTGTAGTGGGCGATATTGATCAAATGATTTACAGCTGGCGTGGCGCAACGATCGACAACATTCTCCACTTTGAACGTGACTACCCCGATGCTCAGGTAGTTATCCTTGAAGAAAATTATCGTTCAACAAAAACTATTTTGTCGGCGGCAAACACCATCATTATTAAAAACAGCCGCCGCCGTGAAAAAAATCTGTTCACCAGTAACGATACGGGAGAGAAAATTTCACTCTTTGGTGCGTACGATGAAGCAGAGGAGGGATGTTTTGTTGCTGAAACAGCACGAGAACTTATCGCACGCGGTGTGCCCGCAGAAGAAATCGCTGTGCTGTACCGTGCAAACTTTCAATCGCGTGTACTTGAAGAAGCGTGCATCGGTGCAGACATTCCATACCAAGTGCTCGGCACACGTTTCTTTGAACGAAAAGAAATTAAAGACGTGCTGGCATACATTCGTGTTGCCCTCAACCGTGATAGTTGGGGAGACATCAAACGCATCATCAACGTTCCTGTGCGCGGCATCGGCAAAGCAACACTCGCAAAAGTTGTTGCGGGAATGGGAGATTCACTCCCTGCATCAATGCAATTGAAAATTGCATCATTCTGGAGATTACTTGATGCAATCAAAGGAGTCGCAGAAACAGAGAAGCCGAGTGATGCTATTAAATTTGTTGCAGAAAAATCTGGCATGCAGGCAGCATACGAAAAAGGCAGCACTGACGACCTGGAGCGCATTGAAAACATTAAAGAACTCGTGACGCTCGCTACGCGGTACAACGACATGCCGCGCCCAGACGGACTCACAAAACTACTGGAAGATGCCGCACTTGCAAGCGACCAAGATGAACTCGATAAACCGAAGGAGAAAGAGGGGATTCGTCTCATGACCGTGCACGCATCAAAAGGATTGGAATTTAAGTACATATTTATTGTTGGCCTTGAAGACGGGCTTTTCCCACATGAACGCCGCGGCGAAGGGGTCGACGAAGAAGAGGAGCGTCGCCTCTTTTACGTTGCAATCACCCGCGCTCGACATAAAGTATTTTTGAGTTACGCTTCAACACGTATGGTCTACGGAAAGAAGCAGATAAATGTTCCATCAGAATTTATTACTGATATCGACGACGCACTTCTTGAACCCGCAGAATCAAAAGGTCGAGGCGGCGTAAAAACCGTATGGTTTGACTAACGCTACACACCGCGTAGACACGCACACACTATGTATCACAACTCACACGTTCCAAAAAAATCACTCGGTCAACATTTTTTAACCTCGAAAGGTGCAGTGATAAAAATAATCGAGGCAGCAGCACTGATATCAACTGACACCATACTTGAAATTGGCCCCGGTACCGGTGTGCTCACTTCCGCACTCATTGAAGCAGTGAACGAAGCTGGGCGTGTTGTTGCTGTCGAAAAAGACGAGCTACTCGCTCGTGAACTCCGTATTACATTTGCGGCATCAATTGCACACAAAAAATTACACCTCATCACTGGAGATATTTTAACCACCCCTCCGGCAACACTCGGACTACAGCGTGGCTCGTATAAGCTTGTAGCAAATATTCCGTACTACATAACCGGCGAAATCATTCGAACATTTTTTGAAACATCTGAACAACCATCGAGCATGACGCTCCTTGTACAAAAAGAAGTTGCCGATCGTATCGTCGCCCGAGATGGGAAGGAAAGTATTCTTTCAATCAGTGTGAAAGCGTACGGCACACCACACTACATACACACCGTGAAAGCAGGATCATTCAACCCGCCGCCAAAAGTTGATTCAGCGATTTTGCACATTTCAACTATTTCTAAAAATTTCTTCAAAACTTTTTCTGAAGAACACTTTTTTACTATCGTCCGCGGCGGATTCGCACACAAACGAAAACTTTTGAGTAGCAACCTGCGCGAAATATTTCCAACACTCGAGCTCTCACGCCTCCAAGACATTTTTTCTACCTGCGGAATTGATGCTAAATCTCGCGCAGAAGATGTAACTCTTGCACAGTGGCACAGTCTCGCCAAAAATTTGCTACCATAGGTGCATGGCACAGCGCATACATTTACGCATACACTTACACATATTAGTACTTTGCATTCTCTTTTTTGCATGTACGATCGCAACTCTCACAACTCAGATACACGCTCAGTCTCTTACGCTATTTACTCTATCCGGCACACTCAAAACTGGACACAACTCTCCTGAGGTACTCATACTCCAGCGCATACTTAACAGTGATGTTGATACTCAAATTGCTGCACAAGGGCCGGGTTCACCAGGGAACGAGACAACATATTTTGGCACAATGACAACTAACGCAGTACAGCGTTTTCAGCAAAAATACAGCCTTGAAGTGCTCATTCCTGCTGGATTAACCGCTCCGACCGGTGTTGTTGGTGCCTTTACCCGGGCACAACTCGAAAAAGTGTCTGGCCAAGGGTTTATCGCCACCGCTACTACCGCACCATCTCCAACAACGAACAAAAATCTTACTATTAGCCATATTTCAGAGAAAAGTGTGGCCTATAACGACACAGTCACTGTAACTGGCACTGGTTTTGACAAGCAAAGTTCAGCAACCATTGCCTACGACCCATATTCAGCATTGCCGATCACATTCGTATCAGAGAATGAACTCAGTATTCAATTTAAGACCCCATTTATTGCCTCAATTGAAGCATTTCTACGCACCTTGTCTGACGATCTAAAAAAAGACGATTTCACTACCTACAAAACGGCCTTCATCAAGGATTTAGGCCGTGAAATCAACGGAAAACTCTCTGTGCCGACAACACTTATTATCAAAACAGGGGCTGGGGCAACCGTCGAAATACCACTTGAACTCATCATTGAGCTATACTAATAAATATGAAGTCCTCTCTACACATTTCTTTGGTAACACTTCTGGTTTCAGGTCTTTTTTTGCTCAGCATGCCCACAAAAAGCCACGCGCTTGTGCCGTATGGAGGCGCCCGCATTAATACCTTTCCCTGTACCTGCAATCCAAGCTCATGGATCGTCACATTGTTTAATTACCACACCAAAACACCTCTTATGTTGGTATACACACCAGGAGTATCGCGTCTCTACTCCTATTTCAACATTTTCACCAGCCGTTTTTTATTGGGTTCATACACACCGGGTCCAGCACCGCAGTGTTTAATGATCGCTGGCCCAATTTGCTTACCTGCCCAGGCAATTGGCTTTCCAATTATGGGAACAATGGACTTTTCTCCCGGAACGGGAACATCGCTCTAGTTCGTTTCACTACCAATACGGTATACTGTATGTGTGCCTTCGAAAAAAATCATCCCGATTATCCTTTCGTGTATCCTGGTACTGGGTGGTTTGTATTTCATTCTCAAAAAAACCGAATCTAACATAGCGATTACTTCTCAAGGAAGAAGCCCACTGCAGCCAGTGCAGCGAAACGTCATTGAAACAACTGATTCTGACGGCGACGGTCTAGCCGATTGGGAAGAATCGCTCTGGAAAACGAGCACCATGCGAACCGATAGCGATAGCGACGGTATTTCTGATGGCGATGAGGTAGCACAGGGTCGTGACCCTGCTCAGTCTGGCGCAGGAGAATCCGAAAATGTGGCTCAAATTAGGGCTCAAGTGAGCGGTGTAGAGGACGGGAACCCAAACATTACCCAAAAAGTTGCGCGGCAGGTATTTGAGCGCTACATCGCCGAAAAGAATGCTGGAGTACAGACAACCGTCGACTTTAACGACCTTGCGGGCGACATCATGCAGTCCTACGAAACAAGAGTCTACGCAGATACCTACACATCGGGAAATATCACCATTGTCGACACAACAGACGCGTCTCTCCGAGACTACGGCAATGCGTACACAACTATCATTGGTCAACACCAAGACATTTACACTGCCCAAATTCAAAATCATTTTAGAATTGACGCCGCAAACGAAACAATCACCCCGGACGTTGCATGGTTTGAAACTCTTGCCGCAACATATGATCAAATTGTTGCAAAATTGCTCACTCTTAACACACCACGAACACTCACCGACAAGCATGTGTCGGCAATAAACAATCTCCACGGTATTGCAATCAGTCTCCGCGACATTGCAGCAACAGAAACCGACACCGTGCGCGGGTTGCAGGGGGTGCAGCGGTATGCCGCATTGTGGACAAGTCAAAAAGTAATCTACAGTGACATAGCGAGCATATTTACGACCAGTGGTATACTTTTTACATTGAATGAGCCGGGCGCAGCGTGGAATG
>CAZXUM010000036.1:5437-5910 GCA_964644005.1 uncultured Candidatus Saccharibacteria bacterium | reverse complement strand
GCCCTTACCGTTGATAAAGAGAGTAAACACCGCGGCCTTAACTGGGATCTCCTTCGAGCAAAAGTAAGAGAGGGAATTCGCAATGCAACCGTGATGGCGGTAGCACCGAATGCAAACATTGGATTGCTTGCAGGAACAACTCCAGGCATCGACGCTCGATTTGCCCAAGTTTTTTCTCGAAACAAAATGTCAGGAAAATACATGGACATTAACCATAACTTGGTTAAAGATTTAAAAAACCTCGGCATCTGGGAAAAAGTCCGCGGAAAAATTATTGAAAGCCAAGGTGATATTGCGCACCTCGAAGAAATTCCTCCACACATTCGCGATATTTATAAAACATCATTCACTACATCGCCGTACGCCTATGTCGAAGTTGCGGCCCGTGCTCAAAAATGGGTAGACCAAGGCTTGTCACGAAACATGTACCTCGATGTTCGCGACACCGACGAAATCATGAAAATTTATACCAC
>CAZXUM010000036.1:0-5427 GCA_964644005.1 uncultured Candidatus Saccharibacteria bacterium | reverse complement strand
GCACATGAAACCTCGTCATACTGCAGAGCAGAGCACGACAAAGGTAAACAAAGCAGAGCAACTCGGCAAAAAAGGATTTTCTTCTGTAGCTACTGCAGTTGCCAATGCGCCACGCACATTCGCTGAAGCTCCTCTCCAACATGTACTTACGCCAATTATGCCCGTTGCGCCCACACTAGCTCCAGTGGTACATTCTGTTCCAGTTGCGTCATTGGAGGCGGTGCCAACCAACGTTGTTGTCCAGGAGACAGTAGCGGTGTCGGTATCCTCGGCTTCAGGCAAGCCGAAAGTGTGTCCAGTTGACCCTGCAGAACGTTCGCAGTGCGATAGTTGTCAGTAAAGTAGACACAAATAACATATGCTCTTTTAGAGACTGCGATACATTTCTGCTGAAATGTTCGCTTCTGCTCGTGCCGTCGCACTCCGCAAATCTCTAAAAGAACACGTGTTATTTGTGTCCAACCGTTAGACCGTTAATAAGAAATCAACTTACCTCTATGTCTCGAACTAAAAATATCATTGGAAAAGCGTCGCCAGACGACATGACACTGCACCCGCTCCGATACCCGTGGGCATATCAGCTCTACGAACAGGCAGTTCGCAATACGTGGTTCCCACACGAAATCGCCCTCAAGGAAGATGTGATGGACATTCAAAAGATGACCCCCGACGAGCAGCACGCGGTAAAGTTTTTGATGTCGTTCTTTAATCCTGCCGAACTGATTGTGAACCGATCAATTGCTCTTGGTATTTACCCGTTTATCAAAGCGCCAGAGTTGCACCTGTACTTAGCAAAGCAAATGTGGGAAGAGGCAAACCACTGTGTGGCATTTGAGTACGTACTTCAAACATTTCCCTTCGATCGCACCGAAGTATTTAGCATTCACGAAAATACCCAGTCGATGATTGCGAAAGAAGAGTACATTAACAAGTACATGCGGCGTATGACTGAAGACACGCTTGATATCGAAACGGTAGAAGGAAAGATGGACTTCATCCGTAACCTCGTTGCTACAAACATTGTGATGGAAGGTGTGTGGTTCTACTCCGGCTTTATGGTGGCCCTGTCATTCCGCCAGCGAAATTTGCTCCGCAACTTCGGTTCGATGATCAACTGGGTGCTGCGCGATGAAAGTTTGCATCTTAAGTTTGGCATGAACCTCATTCAAAACATTTTGGAGGAAAACCAAGCACTCCTCACTGCAGATTTTGCTACAGAAATTCGCGATATCGTCGTTGAAGGAGTGAACCTTGAAGTTGCCTACAACAAAGATTTATTTCCGAACGGCATCCTCGGCTTGAATGCCGATTATGTGAACCAATACGTGAAGTATGTTGCTGACCGCCGCCTTGAAGAACTTGGCCTTGAAGCGCACTACAAGGTGACCAACCCAGCAAAGTGGATGAGTACTGCCACCGATGTGTTTGAGCTGGTAAACTTCTTTGAATCACAGAACACAAACTATGAGGTAAATCCGCAGGCGGGAGGGAATACTCCATCAGAACTAGGCGATAAAAAATAGATATAAAAAAGCGGTAAAAAAGCGGTACCTTTGGTATACTGGTTTAACTATGAAAAAAATCAGAGTTGCCATTAACGGAGCTGGTCGTATCGGACGAGCATTTTACAAAGTTGCCCGACAGAATCCTCATATCGATGTTGTTGCTATGAACGACCTGGCATCAATCGAAAATATTGCCTACTTGCTTAAGTACGATACTGCCTATGGTATCAGCCCGTTTTCTGTCGCTGTTGGGACTGATAAAAAAACGCTCACTATTACCGATACCGATGGTGCTCCGGACAGTGTTCAGTATATTTCTGAAAAAGATCCAGCTGCGCTCCCGTGGAAAGAGCTCGATATTGACGTTGTTGTCGAATCAACCGGTTTGTTTACCGACTATGCAAAGGCCAATGCACACATCACTGCTGGTGCGCGAAAGGTGGTTATCACCGGACCAGTAAAGGGTGACGCACCTGCGGGGATTGCAGGCGCAACGGTACTGATGGGCATTAACGACGACAAAATCGCTACGTGCGATATCACGTCAAACGCATCGTGCACGACAAACGCTGGCTCACCGCTCATAGCTATTTTGAACGAAACAATCGGTATTGAAAAAGCAGTACTCAGTACCGTACACGGCTACACAGCTAGTCAGGGAATTGTCGATGGTCCGAATAAAAAAGATATGCGTGAAGGTCGTGCTGCTGCCCAAAATATTGTGCCGTCATCAACCGGTGCAGCTATTGCAGTTACCCAAGCACTACCAGAGCTCAACGGAAAATTTGACGGTATCTCACTCCGTGTGCCAGTAGTCGTTGGTTCTATCGTCGACGTTACATTTATTGCAAAGCGAAATACCACTGTTGCAGAGGTGAACACTATCCTCACCACAGCTGCTGGCGAAGATCGTTGGAAAAAATCGTTTACGGTTACCACTGAGCCCCTCGTGTCTTCAGATATCGTTGGTAACGCACATGCATCTATCGCAGATCTCGCATTCACTCGTGTTGTTGATGGAAATTTGGTCAAAGTGTTGGCGTGGTATGACAATGAAATGGGATATACGCATACCTTGGTGGAGCATGTGGTGAAGAGCGGTTCATCAATAAAATAAATTATTAATTTATAAAAATTCGTGAAAAATTCACAAAAAGGTCCCACTGTTCCATGGGTAATAGCGATTATTGCAGTGTTGGCGATTGGGGGAGGAGTCTATGTCTATAATAAAAGTGAGAAAAAAGCAGAACTAAATACAACAATTACAGCAGTTATTGATAAGCAAACCGACACCACTTCTAATGCGCAACTGAGTACAAGTATTGGTGAAATTAACGAGGACTCAGAAAATAAATCTGAATTCAAAGGGTATTATACAAATATAACTCAGAACTTTTATAATGAAATTAAAGTCTGTGACTCGTTTGTTGTGACAGATGGTGATTCACGTCTTGTTACTTATTTCAAAAATATGGTTAACGAAGGTAATACCGTCAATCAAATTAACACAGATGGTAATCTGGTTATTCATTTGAATTTAAGCGAAACAGATTCGCAGGGTGCAATTAAGATTAAAAATTCCAGCAAATCCGATCCTGTGATTATTGAATTTCAGAAAAATATTCAAGCAGGAAAAGATGCTGGCAATTGTCACTCATTTTTCAAGATACTAAAAGTGAGGTAAGTGCTATATATTTTAGTCTTGGTAAACTACTAAGTAGCGGAGCTTTTTCTTTAAATTGTGATACAAACGCCAAAGGGACTAACATGGTATGGTAATGAAATAGGGTACACACATACATTAATCAACAACGCTTTCTTTTTATACGCCCGCTCATTTGTTAATTAGTTCCTGTATCTCTACAGCTGTTTCCTCTGGCCCGCTTACGCTAATACACTCAATACCCAACGCCGTTACCGGGTAATCGTTACCACCTTCATACAGCGCGTCACCAACAAACACCATATCGTTGAAGCCAATGGTAAGGTATTCGCTCAACTTACGAACCCCGTAGCTTTTATTAATACCTTGGCGAGTAATGTCGATTGAAGTGGCGCCGCCAATTTGGATAGTAAAGTGCTCTCGGATATCAGCCATCTTTTCTAACTCTTCAACAATACGCAGGCGCTTTCGATGGTCAGGGTCCCACGTCTTTTTTAGTTCACCCGGTGCTTCTTGACCAAGTGCTGAGAATGTTATTTGCGAACCACGGTCCTCAATTAGTTTGCCATAGATCATTGCTGGTTTTTCGTATTGAGCGTTGTCTAAGGCTTGGGTTAGGGAAGTGGTAATCGTTTTTTTTTCTGCCGGCGACAGGTTTTCGGCATATAGTTCCTGCCAACCACCTGCACTGTTTTGGCAGACATACAAACGAGTGCCTGAGGTTGGGAGTAGGTATAGATTATCAATACAGCCTGCACTCTGTGGCAATGACGGTAAAAATTGTTTTTCGAATTGCGCAAAACTTCCACCCGATATCACCGCTACTTTTTTTACAGTGAGGAGCTCTGCAAGTAATCCACCCATGCTGGCTGACATATTGGATTTACTTGGCGATAACGTACCGTCGAGATCGAATATAATGAGTTGTTGCGCAGGTGTCATGTTTCGAGCATTTGCAAAACAGCAGCCAGTGAAACAGTGGCAACCGCAACAACGCTATCAGCAGCACCGTAATACATATAGAGTGTTCGTCCACGAACCGTCAAACCACAAGGAAATACGACATTTGGTACAACACCCTTATGTTCGTACTCTTCTTCAGGTTCAAAAATAGGTACCGCTGTTCGGGCTTTTATCACCGTTGGATTTTCAAGGTCGAGCAATGCTGCACCAACACGGTATGTCGTACTCGACGACACGCCGTGATAGAGGAGCAACCAGCCAGCTTTTGTTTTAATCGGTGGTGCGGCTAGGCCAACTTTTCCTCCATCCCACATACCATGCCGTGGCCCGAGGATTTCTATGCATTCTTTAATTTTTTCTACCGAAAAATCGAGGGTAGCAACAAAATCAGCGCAAATACTCTCACCAACTCTGTGGAACAACATATATTTACCATTGATTTTCTCGGGCAACACTGCAGCGTCTTTATTGCCTATAGCAGGGGGAGTAATAACTTCTGGCAGTGACCACTGATCCCAGCGGTGCTTCAAAAAATCAGCAACAGAAATAGAACTAATAGCTACCCGGGGTGTAATACCATCGTAGGCGGTGTAGGTCATGTACAGATGTTTTTCGATCTGCACAATACGCGCATCCTCGCAGCCATTTTTTTCAAATTCGGTGCGTGGTGCATACATTGGCATGTCACTTCGTTCATCAATAGAGAAACCATCCTGTGAGCGAGCGTAGCCGATAGTAGAAATATTTTTATCTGATACAGCTCGATACAATATGTGCACGGATCCATCAAGGTCTATGGCTGCTGGGTTAAGGGTTCCACCAGCTTCCCAGGCTACACCGTCGCGCGGAACAATTATTGGATTGCCCGGAAACCTCTTAATGTATGAGTGACGAGAGTCAGTCATGCTCTTAATGAGGTTATCGAGTGGAATAGTGGCAATAGCACAATGAGTATCGGCAGCGCCGTAGTGTAACTCAAGTGTTTTGCCGCGTACTAGAGCGCCTGTTGGAAAAACGACTTGAGCTGCATGGCCAGCGTGTTCGTAATAACTGTCGGGAACCATAAACGGTCCCTTGGTGCGACCCACTACCTGCCGAGGATTTTTAAGATCAAGCAGCATTGCTTCGATGCCAAACACTGGGTTTCCAGAACCGTATTTTTGAATGTGGGCATATAACACTAACCATCCTGCATCGGTTTTGATTGGCGGTGTGCCGAGCTCGATCTGATCGTCATGTTGACGGCGAATCTGAATTTTGTGAGCATCGAGATTTTCGTGCCACCGCTGCCAATAC
>CAZXUM010000035.1:0-6033 GCA_964644005.1 uncultured Candidatus Saccharibacteria bacterium | reverse complement strand
GTTTCCTCCTGCCAATTTCGCGGAATGAGAGCAAAAGCAGGCTCGCCGGCCCGGCGCGCGGTAAGTGCGTTGATTTGATCGAACAGTGTGATCCAATGAGCCTTGTGAGCCTCCTTAATCTGTCGACGAACGTCTAATGCCGTATCTGAATCCTGCGGCGCACTCTTCAACGTTTCATAGAGCGGAGCAATGTGCTCTGCATACGTGCTCTGCCGCTGAGCCAGAGCTTCATTCCACACGGTTCTTAGGTTTTCATTTACCTGAAAAAGTACCTGTTGTTGGGCAGCAGTTAGCCGCACTTCAAACTTTACAACACGGTAGCACACGTCTTTGTTTTTACCCTTCGCCATACATACCTCCGAGGATTAATGGTTGAATTTACAATGTACACTTTACTGCATAATACATCATTTATTGATTTAGTCAACTATTTGACAGCTCTCCATCATCAATCATGAGCCACCTCCCAGGATCGAACTGGGGACCCCATCTTTACGAAAGATGTGCTCTACCAACTGAGCTAAGGTGGCTTACATAAACACTATTATAAACATCGTATACGGAATGATGTTACTATATATAACATGACATACACTAACGTACTACGCGCAGCATTATGTATAGTGATAGCTGTTGCAATTTTGGTAAGTATTGCTGTAACAGTACAAAATATTAGCCTTTCCCTCACTGCGTCAATTTTCGATGCAAGACAAGTACTACTTGGTAATAGCGCCGTGCCCACAATTCAACCTAAATACACTGAAAAACAATTTAATTCAATATACTCATTCTTAACTACTGTACATACTACAGGTGATTCATGCTACATCCGAGCACAACAAGATATTACTACTTGTGTTAATAATCTAAACGCAATACATGGCCCCGGTGGAGGCGGAGGTGTTGACTCTACTCAAATAACACGCATAGGGTGGTGCATAGAACTTATCACTCCCATGTACGATCGCTGCATAGAAGAGAATTCCGCAAATTAACTGAGCCAATGATCGGGATTGAACCGATGACCTCCCCCTTCATGTACACCATATGTCTTAGAGACACACATTCATATGGATTAGACTGTATATTTATCCATTACGGATACCCTTGTCAGTCGTTCGGGCGCTCGGCGCCACGGTCTTGTCAGTGTGGCACTGATATTAACCGTTATTCGGGATTCACTAAACAATTACTTATCTAGTGGGCAATGTTTCACCAAGGGGGTGCTCTACCAACTGAGCTACATTGGCATTATGTGTACCAACTATCGAACTTTACACAAAATGTGGAGGATTATCAATTAAATCATTCAGAATATTTCTCAATTTGACGTTATTAAAATAGAGAGTCAAAACTTAGTATATTATACTAAATAATATACCACTCTCCTACTGCGCACAGCGCACCCGGCCAAAGTTATCAGCAACAATGGTGTAGTCAATGATATTCACCACGCCATCTGCGTTCACATCACCCTTCAGTACACCGGTGGTTGCATCAGCCTTACTGTTGAAATTACTCGCAACCACCGCGTAGTCGGCATTACCAACCACGCCGTCACCAGTAACATCACCCGGCGGATAGCCTGCAGTGCACGGCAAATGTGAAGTCGGTACTGTTTCGGCCACTTGCGCTGTAGTAGACGCAACAACCGGCGCCGCAGGAGGCGGCGCCGGTTGTTCAAATAGTGCTTCTTGTTCTTCACGCTCGCGAGCTGACTCAGACAAACGTGCGACAGGGTTTCCACCTGACAGCAGAATAATGTTCACAATGAGTAAGAACACAATTATTGCCATCAAGAACACCGTGCTGCCATAACGCATATGTGTTCATTATCACACGCCTTCCTATCCCCGCAAGAGCTTCACCACGCCAATGAGGACAACAGCACCAATCAACGCTACAACAAAACTGTAGAGATTGAAGCCGCTGACATCACCTTTGCCAAGTGCATTCATAATCCATCCACCAATAAACGCACCGACGATACCCACAATAACGTTGAGCAGAATTCCCTGCTGGCCGTCAGTACCCATGATCATTGACGCAATCCATCCAACGATTCCACCAAACACAATCCAAAGTATGAAGTCCATATTTTTAGGTTAGTTAGGCGACTCTTCCGAAGATGAGCCACCGAGATTAATTTCGAGCGAACCACCAGTGCCATTTTCAGGAGTTGGAGCGGTACCCTTTTGAGCCATCACATACCATACGCCAAACCCAACAATAACCACTACTAATATCACTAAAATTGCATTTGTCGTTGCAGATCCTTTTTGTAGTCCCATATACGCATTAATTATCTACTAACGGGTTAAGTTATACTTAATCAAGATTAAGCATAAACAGTCATTGGTATACTGTCAACGCACTTTTTTTGCTTTTTTCGTGAGTGCTCATTCGAACGCCTCTTTCTACTAACGAGCAGCAGCAGTAAACGTAAACGAATAGTCGCTTTGATTGAGCGGAACTTGATACACCGGGTACGGATCAGCTGCTACAAAGGTAATGGTTTCAGCTTCAGTTGTTATTGATTGAGTGAGCGCGAGCGTGTATGTTGATTGTCCAAGACCGCTTGCGACATCAATTCGAACACGAACTGTTCCCGCTTGAATACACTGGACACCCGATGGACAGCGACTCTCCTCAAGAATTGCTCGCGGTGTAATAGTGAGATTACCCAGTTGCACCGATTCATTAATACGTGCCTGCACCGTGCCTGACGTTACTTCCTGTGCAGCCGGCGGCGGCGTTGGCCCCGGTTGACCGGGCTGCTGCGGCTGCTGTGGTACTAACGACGGAAATACAAAAATCTGGTTAATTTGATCACGGTACGTTATCGATACGATAACCAATGCGATAATAACAATAACAATAAATGCAAAGGTGCTTACAATTGGTGTTGGTGTTTCTTCTTTATTTTTTGAATCTGCCATAGCGTTAGTATATACCTAGTTACTTATATATCGCTCCTTCGGTGGTGAGCAAAAATTTCTTCACTCGCGCACCATATCGATAGTCACCAATTGATCCGTTCGCTTTCAGAACTCGGTGACACGGCACAAAAAGCATACAATTATTTTTACCACACGCAGTACCGACTGCTGGTACGGGTGTAACGGGCAGCGATTGTAGCGGTTTCGGGAGCTGTTTTTGCAGTGCCTGAAGTGTACCAAAACCAGCAGCCACAACAGTTGCATCTTTGAGTATGCAGTGGAGCATACCGACAGGAGTATGTGTTGCGATTGAGTACAAGGATATACTATTCTGCGCGGCCGACCGGACTTGAACCGGCAACCTCTCGCGTGACAGGCGAGTGCTCTAACCAGTTGAGCTACGACCGCAGTTATTCATAAACTGTCTAAATAGACTTTTCTGTCTAAGCACAGTTCGTGGGGAGCATTATACATGATTTTATAGAGTTGCAAAGTGCTTTTACGCTAAAAGTGAAGGGCGGTATAGATGTCGTTGTTACTTATTTTAACTACTTACTAAGACATTTTTTTCTATCCCTGACGGTACTTAGACGACAGGGAATCGAACATTACCTGTTCAGTACAGGTTGTCAGTATTTCTGTTCGTAAACTCCAGAAATACTTGGCAACCTCTTCGATCCCTGACATAAGTAAAGCAGTTTGTTTGCTTCGTCGACAAGGATCAAAGCTTACTTGAACAAATGAACTAGAAAATTAAGGTATACTTTAATTTACCTAGCGAATGCAGTTCAAGCATGTTTTACATACGGCTTCAGTACACCTTTTGGCTATATTTTTTCGCAAGCTCATAATCTAGCTCAAAAGCTTTTCGATCCCTGACGAACAGTTTCCCAAACTGTTTTTCGTCGACACAAAATAACAGTACCCATAAGCAAGCTTGTGGGTACTGTTATTTTGTGTCGACGACAGGGATCGAACCTGTGACCTTAGCTTTATGAGTGCTATGCTCTACCAACTGAGCTACGCCGACAGTTTCACTTCATACGTGAGGTGAGGGGTGCAGAATACTATATTTATGCCCATCAATCAATGGAAGTTGGACACAATACCGCTTCTGCTTCCTTGATATGTTCTGGATACCCAATAGGCAACCACTGTGTCTGTTCAATGATTTTGACAGAATTTTCTTTTGCATATTCATTGAGCATGTCTGTCACGAGTAATTCTCCAAGTTCTGAAACAGGTACAACGTATGAAAAGATGACAGGATCAACTACAAATCCACCAATATTAACCATCGTAGAAGTTGGATGTTCTGGTTTTTCAACAATTTGTTTTAATGTTCCATCTTCATGTTGTTCAAGTACACCAAAACGCTCAGGAGTAATCGAATGCATACCAAGCATAGCGTGTTCCTCTTTTACCACTTGAGCAAGTGCCCGACTTCCATGGATATCGTCTGCATACATAAAAAGAAATTTCCCAGTAATGAGTTCTTTTGCTTTTTGCAATGCATCGCCAGTTCCACCTGCAAAATTATTCTGTACTACATACTCTACAGTTTTTCCTAAAAATTCAGTTCCACAAAAAGCTTCTATCTGCTCTTTTTTATAACCAACAACCAAAATAAGCTCAGTAATTTCTGGAGGTAATGCCTCAACGATATGCTGCAAAATAGGTTTACCACACACCAAGAGTAATGGTTTCGGAGTAACTTCTGTTAAAGGACGCATTCGAGTCCCCTTTCCTGCACAGACAATGACGCATTGCATATTTTTGACTTATTACACTAGCACTTGTTCCTCAGGTACATAGCCAAATTTCTCATTCGCTTTTTGAATGTCATCCACGTTTGCAATCGGTATCCACATATTTTGCTCAACCACTGCAATAGGGTATTTTTGAGCATATCGCTCAATAACTTCAGTAAGATAAAACTCTTCTTTTACTGGGGTAGTTGGGTCAAATTCAAAGATATGTTCATCAAGTACCATCGCACCCGTTGAAGCACAGTTACTTGGCGCATGCTCTGGTTTCTCAATCATGAGCCCGAGCGTTCCATCAGGATTACGTACAACAATTCCAAATTTTTCAGGATTATCTACTGATGCAACAAGTAATGAACGTGTATACGATGTAGCCCGAGCAAGATCTTGTTTACCATGGATATCATCTGCAAACAGGAACAAGAAACGCCCTTTGATCAAATCCTTACAAAGCCAGAGTGCCTTAGCAGTACCATTTTGCTCCTCTTGTATTACGTAACTAACTTTTCTTCCATGGAACTCTTCCCCACAGTATTCCTTAATCATGTGCCCTAAGTAGCCAACCACTATAATAAGTTCATCAACCGATGACGGTAATACTTCAACAATATGGTCAAGAAGTGGTTTACCTGCCACGTGTACCAATGGTTTTGGACAATTGTCCGTTAATGGTCGAAGTCGAGTTCCTTTCCCCGCAGCTAATATAATACATTGCATAATGTAGGTACTATATCACAAAATAATTTTTATTTGCATAGTTGACATAAATGACGTATAGTCTTGCCTATAGTGAAAAATGCACTATAAAACATACAGCGGGTTAGAGGAGAGGTACCTCGGGAGGCTCATAGGCAACTGTGACCTATGATAGTAATGTCATGTGGAAAAATCTTCGAACATGCTGGAAACCCATTAGAGCTTTTCTTACTACAACATAATTCGAGAGGATAGGTGTGAATGTTTCAAAAAAGAAGAGATTTGGCAATCGGCAGCCAAGCCCAATCACATAAGTGATTCGGAAGGTTCAGAGACTATAATGAAGAATTCCTAGTAACTGCAGAGTTACGGAATGTGGGATAGTCCATGCTCATATCGAAAGTATGAGGTAAACAGAACCTCCAGACTCCGGTTCGATTCCGGAACCCGCAACACATAACAGAAAAACGCACCGGATGGTGCGTTTTTCTGTTATGTGTTGCGGGTTCAGTGAGCAAACTGCTTTGCTCACGGCCGGAATCGAAAAGCGCAACGTTGCCAAAGGCAAGCGAGCTGGGGTCGAGAATACTTAGAAAAATATGAGCTTGCGAAATATTTTACTTAGTAATTCG
>CAZXUM010000034.1:0-6477 GCA_964644005.1 uncultured Candidatus Saccharibacteria bacterium | reverse complement strand
GTGCATATACTGGCATATAAAAAAACACCCCCGAGTTGGCGTTTTGCTCGGGGGTGTGGTGCCGACGGTGGCGGTGATTCGCCATGTGGGAACGGGGCACGTTGGAGGGAGGCTGTGCTGCCCGCCGACAGCAATGAAACAAAGCCTCATTGCACGGCTTGCTGAACGGGAAAAAATGGAATCATAGGGGAAAAATACCTCCATACAGAGGACAGATTGATCTATGCCGCAATTCAGACATTGCGTAATCCTCCTTCTGTCAAAAAGAACATTTTAGTCACTGGATAGTAGTATATTCCTGCTCCAAAAAACATGCAAGGTATAGCAACAACCTATCAGATCGCCTGCAATTCAATATAAAACTGGGAGCCCTTCCCTGACCCATCAGACTCAGCCCAAATGTGGCCGTGGTGGGCTTCGATCATTTTTTTTGCAATGTACAGACTGACACCGATGCCGAGAATGTTTACCTTGTTCGCATCTTTGAGACGAGTAAATTTTGAAAATAATTTTGGAATTGTTTCCTGCTGCATGCCGATACCGGTGTCTTTAATAGCAATCCAAATAACCTCTTTTCCTGCGTCGGTATGTTCTGCGCTGTCACCCGAGTGCGGTTTGTGCATGCCACGCTCAATCGAAATAGCAATTGAGCCTTTGGGTGTAAATTTGAGCGAATTTTCAATGACATTTTCGACAACGTTCACCAGACGATCGTGATCAGCGTTGACCATTGTTGCAATGTGTGGTTGCACGTAGGTCGTTAGGTTGATGCCCGCTTTTTCAATGGCGGGTATCATTTTAGTAATGGCGATACGGACAACATGGGTGACATCGACCGGTGCAAACTCGTACTTCATGCGGTTTTGCTCGATCCGTGAAATATTTAAAAAATCATCGATAATTTGAACCAGATTTTGTGTTGATCGTGCCACCACATCGATAGCGGTGCGCATCTGGTCACTTACCGGGCCATAATCGCCATCTTGAATGAGTGAGATGTAGCCTTTGATTGCAGTCAGCGGCGCACGAATTTGGTGTGTCGTGAGTGAGACAAAATCATTTTGCATTTCATCAATCTGCTGCAAGTGCTCATGAGCACGCTCTAAGTCTTTTGCTAGTTTTTTTGTGAGAGGATCCATAGTATGCAGTTATGAATGTGCGAGCGGTAGTTCGACAATGAATGTTGATCCGGTGCCTGCCCCTGCCGATTCTGCCCATACTTTTCCGTGGTGACCCTGCTCAACAATTTGCTTCACAATGAACAAGCCGTACCCCGTACTGTTTACGTTTACCTTAAGTGATTCCTTACCGCGACCACCTTTGGTGAAGAGACGCGCCTTATCTTCTGGACTAATACCAATGCCGCTGTCGGTTACTGCCAAGCCTAGCGTTGTTGCCGTGCTAGTGAGTGATACCGTTACTGTTCCCTGTGGTGTGTAGCGAATAGCGTTGTCGACCAGATTACGGACAACTTCCTTAAGCTGCGGTGCGTCACCAACTATCTTTGCGTCTGCAGCTGCAACTTCGACGGTGAGTGTAACGCCTTTTGCGTCTGCAGCTGGACGAAGAGCATCAACATTTTCTCGCACCAATGCGCTAAAATCGAGCGGCACGAGCGCGTACTGCATTGTCCCCTTTTCAATACTTGAGGCACGCAATACCTGCTGCACCATTTCAACCCCTTCTGTGAGTGATTTAAAGCCTTCCTCGGCCATATGCTTAGCCGATTCAGAGATGGGGCCATAATCAGGCTCGGTAAGCAGTTCATTGAAGACGTTACGGCTCTTGGTGAAGTACCCCTTCACTTGGTGAGTAATGAAGTGAACGAGGTTTGATTGGCCTTCGTTAGCCACCTCGAGCTGTTCGCGGAAAGAAACTTCTTTTTTAACGCTGCGAACGAGGATGAGGCCGATGAGTGCAACAAGAACAAGGGTAAACGCGACAAGTGCTAAGGTCATGGTGAGACTACCCTTGAGTAGGAAGAAGAACTGAGATCCCACAACAATAACGAGCGCAGTAACCAGCGCTTGTGCACCAACGAGCTTAATATCAAAAGCTTTAAATGTAACTATCATGTAGGTGAGGAACGCCATAAAGATCAACATGCCGAAGAGGCCGTATTGTTCGAGGCCGAAGTCACTTACGATTCCCTTAGTTACCAACCAGTCTGCTATAAAACTCGCATTGAACAGTGAAAAAAGAAACAAGCTGATTCCAGAGCCTAACAACAAGATTTGTTTTCTGATTTGTGGCTCCGATTTTTTATATATTTTTGCACCAAATACAACAATACCCAGTAATGCAACTAACCCGGTAGTGTAATAGTAGAAATTAAAGAATGGACCACCCTCCCAAATACCACAAACAGATAGATTAAATTCAAATAAATTAAAATTAGTAGGAGTAAAGATAACTATGGGAAGTAATGTCAAACAGATAACTACTTTTTGCTGGAACGTAAGGTCTTTTTTTGATATGTAAACTACAAACAGATAAAAACAAAATATAGAAAGTAATGTAAATAATATACCAAAAAAAGACCATGCGAAAAATATTATATCGCTATTATTATTTGTCCATGTAATTAGATTCACTAGTGTCCAAACAGAAAAAACCAAACTCATTGCCAAAAGAAGCTTTCCCTCCAAAGAATTCCTACTTTTAATAAAAACGAAAATACCGATCAATAACGATACGATTAGCGCAGGTAGGTGAGAGTAATATAAAAGCGGCGGAACATCTGTCGAAAAAAATAGAAACATTGGTTCTAGAATCGTTGGACAGAACATGCTATTATTTTACCTTACATTCAATATATTCGTAAGGTTCATCTCCCCCAAAATACCAATGCTCAATACTTCTAACGGAGACCAGAAGATTTTGGAATATTTTTTTAACCCCTTCATTAAAGTGATTCACAATTCGAGCATGTAGAGCAAAGTAATCGATATTCTTTCTTACTAACTCGCTATTCATTGCAGCTAAGATTATTTTTGAGCCGCCCTTACCTTGGTAATTTGGATCAATTTGAATTGATTCAACGTAATAGAAAGAATGTTGCTCGATCTTCATTTCAGGGTCGTATTTTTTTAATTCTTCAATAACATCCTTATACGGTCTTGCTATTAAATAGCCCACTACTCTCTCCTTTTCTAAGAGAAAAATATTAAGATTTTGGTTATTATTTAACATTTCTGTATAGTGCTTTTTAGCATCTGGGTATTGCCAATCTACAGGAAAACACAGTTTTTCGAGACGAAGTATCTCCTCTAAATATTTGTCATTAAAAGATGAAGTTGTATAAGTTAAAAAATTCATAAATAAGGACTGCGAGAACGCTACATGTTAGATTTCTATTTTACACACTCCCCAAACAATGCCGCTCTTTCATCATCACAGTACATAAGGGAACAATCACTGTCCCCTTCCGCACAGCCGGTGAGTGCGCATTCAGCAACAATACTTCCACACATACCGTACAACGTGTAGGCTTTCATTCGAATTACCTTATACGTACTCGCTTCAGGTACACAATCATTAGTGCCTTCTTCGCAGACTGAAGTAAATTGGAAACAACGCTCCGTTTCTGCCTCGCACGGAATTTCTGTTGTTACAAAGTAATCTTTGCGAACAAATGTCCGGTGGGCAGTGGCAATAATAACCAGAACAAGGATAATCGCTATAAACCAAAGCAAGTCTTTAGACCTATGATCCATGCTTACAGTATATCTCAGAGATGCGTACTATGTGTATAACAAATACGTACCAATAATCATTACCGCAATCGCCACAATTTTTTGCGCGAGCATTTTTTTTGAAAGATCCTCTTTGGCAACGTGCGGCAGGAATACCGTAAGCACCACACCAATGGCAAATACAAACAGTGGTCGATACGAATCAACAACGAGAACAAGTGCCAACGGCGCAAGGAGAGTTGCATAGCTAAAAGCAATGTTCCCTACTAATGTCAGTAGTTCACTTCCAGCATTGAGACCAAACACCCATCGGCGGTTATCCTGCACTGCACGCAAAAATTGCGTTCGATATGAACGAATAGCAAACAGTCCAACGCCGAAGAGTACTAGCCCAACGTGCATCCAAAATGTTGGTATCCAAAATGAAGCATCGGCAATGGCGATAAACTTAAACGCAACTTCAAGTGCGGCAATCAGAAATGTTGCAAGGAGCACAATACTCACCAAGCGACCCTTAAACCAACCGCCCTTGCTCCGGTTCAGTTCGATACTCAAGAGGAGCGCTCCACCGAGCAATATGAGACACGCAAACGTTTGTTGCGGAGTGATCGTTTCGCCAAGCACAACATAGCCGAGTATAAATCCAAAGACAGGAATAATTTGGTAGAACGGTGCAACAATTGACGTCTCATCGCTATCGAGTGCATAGAGGTACAGCAGTAGCGTGAACGCAGTGACAGCTCCCATGAACATGAGCACCGCTATTGTTTGTAGTGATACCGAGAATATTGCTGGATCAAAAAAAGCGGCTACCGGTAACACCAGTAAGCCGAAAATAGATGAGAATATAAGCAAGCCGCCAATACCACCAGAGCGAAAGTATTTCGACAGTAAGTACTTGTCGATGTGGTTCACAACGCTCCACAGAATAGGGCCAACGAGGGCGATAAGAAACCAGTGCATGGGGTTAACGTCGACCAACCATCAACGCAACTCCTTCATCACTAAAGATAAACGCTGAGATTTTTTTGTTGAGGTATCCCCACTTCACCAATTTTTCATAGTCTTGGCGGACGAACTTTGCACCAATGTCGTGGCGGTAGAACACCTTGGGGATATGAATATTGCGGACAATGCGATATACCTTGTTGCGAGCTTGTTCAACAGTATCAGCAACGCCAGTGACATACATGATGTAGCCACGACTATCTGAAATGAAATACTGATCGTCGGTTTCCTCTCTCAGCGCGACCTCTTCAAAATGGACATGCTCCATGTCATCCTTTTTCATTCGTTCGTCAAAGTAGATATCGATGTTATTAAGAGAATGTTTCTCAAGTTTGTATGTGTACGGAAACGGCGGTGCGGCAAGCATTACCACAACACCGTATCCTTTTTTCCATTTGAGATCGTACTGTTCACCTTTGGCAACTGCGTAGAGAAATTCTCCCCACGGTGATTCGTGCAGTTCGGTTTGCAGGTGCACAATCGGCGTACCGAAGCGTGCGGTTGCCTCAAGTGGCAGCGCTCCATCTTTGTTCACAATACAGTTGATTGAAAAATCTCCACGGAAGTTACACTTCTGTAGGAAGGGCTTCATTTTTTGAAGAGTATCTTGAAAGAGTTTGTTTTTTTCATTACTTTCATACCACGCAAGGGTGCCCATTTCAGTAGTGACTGGACCGATGTCACCAGGGAAAAAACGGGTGTGCTCGAAGTTAATTTCGATCGGACCAACCCAGTCGGTACCATTAAAGAAGCGTCCAACGCCCATTTCGATACCGTCAATATATTCTTGCAGCGTAATTTCGCTATCAGATAGGAGTTGGTTTCGATCGTATGTTTCAAGAATATTCACTACATCACGACTGTCCTTGAAGTTGCCCGTGTACGTAAGACTCTTTACGCTGTGGTTGTTGAATTTAACAACCCATCGTTTTGGATTCGCCTTAACATAATTAATAGCGCTGCGGATATCAAAAAAGTTTTTAAGTTCAACGGTTTTGAGTCCCGCTTCGGTAAAAGCTTTGTGGCCAAATTCACGATCAGTTTCCAGCATATCTCCAAATTCAGAACCCCCGAATACCGTGTATCCCTCTTCACGGAGTCGATCTTGGATGCGACCATAGCCACAATCATCAAAGATGATTAAGCCATCAGTACCGACCCACTTAAGCTCTTTACGCCAATCGTTGGTTTTTGGAACGAGATTATCAAAACTCTTGCGAGCATCTTTTTCTTCAATATAAAGTTTCACCTGGTGACCTTCTTTTTTAAGGAGGTGAGCCAGGTTTCCAGCAATTAAATCTTTTGATACAAAGAGAATTTTCATAGGATGTCTGGAGTGAACGGCACATTCGATGAGAACGGCGGTACATTCAGTACAAATTATAATACACTTTTTATTGATTTTGTCAATAGTCTGCCCACTGCCACCCCTATGCATTCACCAGATAATAAAAACGACGCCGAGAATGGCGTCGTTTGTCTATCGCATGAATTGTGAACCAACACGTAAGTCACTCGGGATGGTCTGTCGACTTCCCAACTGATACAGCCGCGAAAGCGGATATGGTTGCATAGAAATATACTGTAGCAAACTATTTTTTATTGCACAACTCTAGTATCTGAGCTACAGATACCGACTTCTCTTGCCCTCCACTGGTTTTAATCAGTAATGATCCATCAGTTTGGCGGAACACCAACCCTTTCGCTCCTCGCTTTTCGGCAAATGCTGCTTGTTTTCCGAGCGTAACATCGCCACTATAAAACACTTCCACAT
>CAZXUM010000033.1:0-6661 GCA_964644005.1 uncultured Candidatus Saccharibacteria bacterium | reverse complement strand
GATACTCGAAAGGTCCTAGGTTCGACCCCTAGAGCGCGCACAATAGGAAAATTGTAGGGAGCTTGTGCACAGGTACGTTTGTTACATGCTTGACCAAAAAAAACCGAGGAGTACTGTGAGTAATAGAGCAGGCATTTGGATGGTGTCTGCCAGCACTTCCCACTTCTCTTTTATTCTCGGAGGACCTATGCGTCTGTCCCGAAATATGGCGACTCAACGAGCACTTGCTGAACAAGCAGAGCGAAGGCGTGTGGAACGCCTCGAAGGCTCACGTGTGTTTCCAGCAATCGCGGTGCAGTCACCTGCAAAGCAATCTCGGCGCCATCAGCGCCAGCCGAGCAGTGCAACTGCTAGTTTCTCGGGGAGCTCTCCTTCGTAGTTTCAAGGGTGTTCCAACCTACGCGCCGCGATCACTTGTGATCGCGGCGTTTTTTTATTGCCAGCTAGCCTTTTTTTGAAAAATCAGTATCATAGAGAACCTGTCTTACACGGCAATCTAGCTAATCTTTTATATGATACTTACGAAAAAAACGAAGGTAGTGTGCACCATCGGCCCGGCAACAGAAACAGAAGAAAAGCTCACGGAGCTCCTTAAAGCGGGAATGAATGTCATGCGCCTTAACTTTTCGCATGGTGATTTTGAAGAACATGGCGCACGGGTTACAAACTTCCGCGCGGCAATGAAAAAAACTGGCATGTCGGGTGCTATCCTCCAAGATTTGTCAGGACCTAAAATTCGTATCGGTGATTTTTATAAAGAACGAGTGACTCTTGTCCCGGGCAGCACTTTTACGCTCTACACGGAAGAAAAAGTGGTTGGTGATGAAACAAAAGCCTGGATAAACTACCCAACTCTCGCTGACGAATTGCAAGTGGGCAGTGCAGTGCTCCTCGATGACGGAAAAAAACGCTTTGAAGTTACTGCAATTAAAAAAGGAAAGGTTGTGTGTAAAGTTATTGTTGGCGGCGAAACAAAAGGACGCCGCGGTGTAAACCTTCCGGGTGCGTATCTTAAGGTGAGCTCAATTACGGATAAAGATCGAAAAGATCTCCAGTTTGGTATTAAGCATAAGGTTGATTTTATTGCTCTCTCATTTGTTCGTCGCGCTGAAGATATCCACGAGCTCCGTGCAATGCTCAAAAAGGCAAAATCAACGGCGCGCATTATCGCGAAAATAGAAACGCAAGAAGCGATTGATAACTTGGAAATGATTATAGTTGCAACAGACGGCGTGATGGTTGCTCGCGGAGACCTCGCTATTGAAGTGCCCGCAGAAAAGGTACCGCTCATTCAGAAAAAGATAATCAAGATATGTAATGCGCTCGGCAAGCCCGTTATTACGGCGACACAAATGCTCGAATCAATGATTAAAAGTCCAATTCCAACTCGTGCTGAAGTGTCGGATGTTGCCAATGCAATTCTCGATGGTACTGATGCAATCATGTTGTCTGAAGAAAGCACTCTCGGCGACTACCCTGTTGAAGCGGTAAAAATGATGAGCCGTATTGCCGGAGAAATTGAGCATCACGCAGAACCTCGCGCGCTCCACATGATACCAAATACGCATATGGCAGGTGACTCAATTAGTGGTGCCGCTGTGCATGTTGCAGACGAAGTACAATCACAATTGATTGTTGCGCTCACCATGAACGGAAAGACTGCGCGCATGGTGTCTCGATTTAAGCCCCGTCAAAATATTATTGCGGTGACACCAAATGATGTGGCGTATGCCCAAGCGGTGCTGTCGTACGGAGTAACGCCACTTAAGGTTGGCTCATTTAAGACACTGCCTGATGCGCTCAAAGAAGTTCGTTCAGCACTGGTAAAAAATAAGATGGCGGCAAAAAATGACACTGTTGTCATCACTGGCGGAGTGCCGTTCGGCGCAGGACATGGTACAAACATGTTGCTGGTAGAAACAATCTAAGTACACATAAAAGCGGTATACTCTATACCGCGCGAGCATGTGGCGGAACTGGTATACGCGTACGCCTCAGAAGCGTATGGGGCAACCCTTGAGAGTTCGAGTCTCTCCATGCTCACCGTGAACCTGCGAAGAATCTGTGAAAAAAATTCCACTGCGGAGTTCTTTTTCGTATATACTGGAAGGATGCAGTCGCCGCACAATCATGCAGGTATCCTCGGATTGTTCTCACTCGTTTTTTTTGGCATGGCGTTTGTCCATTCAGGGCCAGTGACCGAACGTGTAGCAACCTACGCAGCGGCTGCATACGCAAGTGTCAGCACGTTTGGTCAGCCAAGTATTACTGTTGCAGAGCTCAATAGTACACATCAAAAAGCTACCCGCACCGATAATACAAAAATAAAAATTTTAATTGTGCCAGGTCATGAACCGCAAGCTGGTGGCACAGTGTTTGCTGATGTTGCTGAAAAAGATATCGTTGCTGCTCTCGGTCAAGAACTTGCCCATTTTTTTGCTGCAGATAGCAGGTATGAAGTAACGGTCAGTCGCACGAGCACTGCATGGAACCCTCTTTTTGAAGGGTACTTTAAGCGCGAGCTTGAGGATATTCCCGAGTGGATCAACACGTATCGAGAAAAAATGGAAGACCATGTTGCAGACGGAGATGTTGCTATTGTTAATGGAGTTTTTCATAATGAAACACCGAAAGATGTTGCTCTGCGATTGTACGCTCTTAATAAGTGGGCAAATGAGAATGGTTACGATCTCGTTCTCCATTTGCATATAAACGATCACCCACGAAAAAACACTCGTGTGGCGGGTAAGTACTCTGGTTTTTCTATTTATGTACCGGAGCGCCAATATTCGAATGCTGGCGCCAGTCATGCTGTTGCACAAACGGTGTTTCAGCGTATCGCAACAACTCTCGCTATTAGTAATTTACCAAAAGAGAATGTTGGTATCGTTGAAGATCAAGAGCTCATTGCTATTGGTAGTAAAAATACATTGAATGCAGTAAGTCTGCTCATTGAGTACGGGTACATATACGAGCCATATTATGAATATTCGATAATTCGCAATCGCGTGGTGAAGGAGTTAGCGTATCAAACATTTCGCGGAGTCCAAGATTTTTTCGACCATCGCACCATGATAACGATGCCGGTTGAAACAGACATACTGCCGTATATATGGGAACACGATTTGCAGAGGAGCGACACACCATCGGTAGATGTGCTTGCGCTACAAACGGCGCTCGGGGTAAATGGTTTTTATCCACCAGTGCCGAGTGATAGACATGAGTGCCCACTTACCGGAATTATTGGTCCGTGCACACTACGGGCGCTTGCTCAGTTTCAATTAGCGCACGAAATCAGCGGTGAAGCTGATGTTGTTGGTCCAAAATCACGAGCGCTCCTTGAGCAATTGGTGAAGGTAAATTAGACTGCGGGTATTGTATACTAGCCGTACCATCATGCACACACAGTCAGCTCTACCGGAAACAGATTACAAAACATTTTTTCGGGGTAAAAAAATTACGCTCATGGGCCTTGGACTCTTGGGTCGCGGCGTTGGTGATGCTGCATTTTTGGCTGAGTGTGGTGCAGAAGTACTTGTTACCGATAAAAAAACCACACAAGAGTTAGCAGAAAGTATCCAGCAGCTTGAGAAGTACGCGTCGATCACCTATCTGCTCGGAGAGCACCGTCTCGAAGATTTTCGTCATCGAGACATGATTATAAAAGCGGCTGGCGTACCGCTCGATTCTCCATACATACGTGAAGCAGAAAAGGCTGGCATACCTGTATATATGAGTACCGCGCTCTTTGTGCAGCACACGGAAGCAACCTGCGTTGGTATTACGGGCACCCGAGGAAAAACAACCGTAACAATGCTCATCTTTGAGGCCCTTAAAAAAGCGTATGAAACTACTGACGCGCACGTCTACCTCGGAGGAAATATTAGGGGAGTAGCAACGCTGCCACTGCTTGCTACCGCAAAAAAAGGCGATATTGTAGTGCTCGAGCTCGATTCATGGCAGTTGCAAGGTTTCGGCGATCTCGGCGTGTCTCCGCATCTTTCGGTGTTCACGACATTTCTTGCTGATCACATGAATTACTATAAAAATGATACCGCAGCCTATTTTGCTGATAAGGCAAATATTTTTTGCTCGCAGACCGCAGACAATGTATGTGTCATCGGCGAACAGGTTGCTTCAGTCATGCCACAGGCGTACAAAAATAAAATACAGGCGCACACTATTATCGCGAGTGAAAAAAATCTCCCAAAAGACTGGAGTCTACGTATTCCGGGACAACATAATCGGTATAATGCTGGCATTGCATACGCAGCACTTCATGAGTTTGGGGTTTCAGATGCCGCTATTAAACAGGTGTTTGAATCGTTTGCAGCTGTTTCGGGGCGCTTAGAAAAAATTGCATCTGCGCAGGGAGTTGATATATATAACGACACAAACGCAACAACACCTGATGCTACTGTTGCTGCGCTCGAAGCGGTGAGTGCCGCTGGTTCAAAAAATGTTGTCCTTATTTTTGGCGGCGCTGATAAGGGTCTCGATATGGACGCACTGTTTGCACACATTCCATCATATTGTAAGGCGCTCGTGCTCTTGCCGGGGAGCGGCACCGATCGTATCCGTGACACGGTAGCGTTGCTTGGCGTGCACACGGTGTACGCGCATTCAATGCACGAAGCAACTGTCGCTGCGTTCGGCCTCGTCCAGCCAGGAGATACACTGCTCATGAGTCCGGCGTTCGCGTCGTTTGGCATTTTTAAAAACGAGTACGATCGCGGTGATCAATTTGTTACTGCAATAAAAAACTGCTCAGTGTGAGCAGTTTCGTCATCACGTTAGGAAATATCTTTCCATACGAAATAGGAGGTCTTTTTTGGTTGTGTTTCCGTGTACCCGTTTGGCACAAACAGGTGTGCTGGCATGTTCATTTCAAATAGGTAGAGGGTGAAAAGTGATTTAATACCCGGAAATGATTTCGAATACAGTGGACCTTTTTCGAACACTCGTTTGAAGTCGAGTTTGACTGGATGAGATATACCCAGTTCTTCGCGGAGCGCCCGCCGAGCACCAGCGATGGGGTATTCGTTCCTGTGCAATTTCTCGCCGATACTCGTTTCCAAATGCCGGCGTGTCACTTGTCCGGTGGTTGAAACTTGTCTGTCCTCGACAAGTTTGAGAGTTGCAAACACGTCCGTATAAAAAATATCGATAGCAGCAACGGTCGTTTTCCGCAAGAGACCAGACGATGAAAGCGCGAGCACGGTGTCGCCGGTGAGGATCTCTGAGAGCAAATCCTCTCGGGTTTTTGACCCCGGCGCCCGACTGGTGTCCCAGGTGAGAAACGGTACGTTGTAGCGACTCAGTAGGCAGAGCAGTGTTTCCTCGTCCATGATTCCTTCGATGAATATAAAGAACACAACACACAAATCTAAGACTTATATTAGTCTCAATTGCGTGAAAAGCAAGGACAGGCGCTAAAAGGGTAAGGAGTACGTGATGCCGCTTTTTTCGGTTGGTAACCAGTGTTCGGTGTTGAGTGGAATAGTGATATTTTTTCCACCCTCTTTAAATTTCAGTTTATTATTTTTGAGCGCATAGTCGAAGAGTTTTTTGGTGATCTTCACGTCATCGAGGCAGTACTTTTTGAGCTGTTCAAGTTGGCCAGTTTTCCACCAGGTGATTGCCTGCAAGCCGTGGCCAGATTTGTTAACACCGAGGGTGCCTTCGGCCACCTGATCGAGGCGCATACGCCGACCAAATGACTCGCGGATTTCTTTGAGCAAGTCGAGGCTCTTAATTTTAGATAAATCACCGTGGTAGTACTTAGCGAGCAGGGGAATATCGAAGTGATCGGAATTGTATCCAATGAGCATGTCTGATTTTTCAATCATTTGCCAGAGTTTTGGGAGTTCTTCAACAAAGAATGCTTCGTAGGCGTTTGTTGCAGAATCGTACGCTCCAACAACGGAGATGTCGAGATCTCGAGGATTATTTGAGCCTACATCATCAAAAATGTTGCGCGTTTCGATGTCGAATACAACGTAATTCATTCGTAGGATTGTACCATAAACAGCATCTTGTCATTTTGGGTATTCCTGCTATAGTACTGGCAACGATAGGTTTCTTTCGTTGGGGTTACGTTTAAGTGCACCAGCTAAGAAGGTCGTCTATCGGTGCATATCAACTAGTCCCTTCCTATGGCAAAGAAATTGTACGTTGGTAACTTGTCATATAGCACAACTACTGACAGTCTCAAGGCTGCGTTCGCGCAGGCTGGAGAAGTGTCAGATGCTATTGTCATGACCGACAAAATGAGCGGCCGTTCACGTGGTTTTGGTTTCGTTACCATGCCAAATGACGATGACGCTCAAAAAGCAATCGACATGTTCGACGGGAAAGATCTTGATGGCCGTGCGGTTAAGGTGAACGAGGCAAAACCTCTCGATCCAAACAACCGTCCACAGCGTTCAGGAGGTTTCCGCCGTGACAGCATGAGCTTCTAAGCTCAGCAGTCGACTGCGAAAAACACACTGCCTTACGGCGGTGTGTTTTGTTATGGAAATAAAAAACGCCCTACCCAGCTGTGGGTGGAGCGTTCTGTGCTTGCCGCATATCGTTTCGGATATCGGGTACTTGCGGAATGATGATTGAAATAATTCCGGTATCTTCATCCATGTGATTTTCGTGCGCGGGAAGTATGAGC
>CAZXUM010000032.1:0-6702 GCA_964644005.1 uncultured Candidatus Saccharibacteria bacterium | reverse complement strand
ACGTAGTTGGTACTCGATGAAATACCTGTTGCCATTTCACCGACAGTATCTTCGGTCATGTAGTTGCTGCTGACTGAGTTGTTTCCACCAGAGTTGAGACTATCAAATTGCACACTGTACGTTGTGCCAGTCATACCGAGCGCCCAACTAAGGTGTGGCGCAAACACACACACGAGACACACACCGAGGCCGAGACTGGTATACAATCGAAGTTTCATTCACAGTCCTTTAGTTATTTCCGGCGAATTTCGAATCGACTAAAGATGAGACTCAGGAGGGCAATGAGGGCAATAATGGCACCGAAGAGTGCACCGATAATTTTCCATGGGAGCACCCAGAAAGCAATGGTGCGCACTTCTGTTGCATCACCAAAGCCGGGATAAAATTCTACTGTTGCGGTGTAGCGGCCAATTAAAAAGCGATTCGTGTTCCAGAGGACCGTTCGGTATCGAGTAGCATCGGGAAGAGCGAAATACGCATCAACTGGCAGTGTATCGATAACTGAACCGATCACGTTTTTTACGCGAATAATGCCGTGAGGCACCAAGTGCACGTTACCAGTGTTTTTGAATAAAATTTCAAATGCGTCGGGGTGCTGCTGGTAGAAAAACTTTTTGGCACCAGCAACTCTGAAATCATTGAGTGTTCCCGCTTCTGTTACATCACCATTTACTCGAACCAAGAAAAGCGTTCCGATGCGGGATACAATTTGCACCGGGGCCACTGGGCTACTTGTTCCCGCGAGAGATGTTGGCACATTAGAAACAACAACAGCCCCGTAGTATCCACGAGGTTCAGCGTTGATTGGTGCGGTAATTGTTACGGGAATGGTGATGCGCTCGCCAAACTTAAGTGAGAACGATGTAATTTCTGGCGTAATAAGATTTACGAGCGAGTACGGACTCTCCTCTTGGTTACTAAGCAACACCACCGGTCGCAATGGATCATCAGATCCGACGAAATCTTCGGCAGACAGATCGAATTGTAAATCACGACCTGTTCGATTTGTTACTGAAATACTTCGAATAATTGATTCACCCGGATTAAGAAAAATTTCCAGTTTGCCTGGTTCGAGTACAAAGTCACCTTCAGGCGTGACGGGGATAGATTCAATTGAATACGCAACAACAACGTGTGCACTGACAAGAAACGCCAGACCAGCGATAGAAGAGAAAAGCGCGTTTCGAATAATCATGGTTGCAGGTTACTGCACCGTTGCTGTTGCAGTGATAGTTGCGGTGTAAATCGCCGCAGGAATGTAGAATCCGTCTTGTTCGACCGCATAACATACAACAGTATCAATACCAGTAGTAGTAGTTGTGCCCCCGCGAGATGCAATGGTTCGATCTGATGTATCGAAGTCTATATATTTAAGTCCAGTTGGAACAGTACTTGTTGCGTTACCGTTACAGTAGGTACCTGTTCCCCACGTACCAGTACTTACATCAGTACCCGTTGCAGAATATCCAAATTCTGCAAAACCGGCCGGCACATCCCATACTTCCGGTGTACCACCAACAACTTCAGTATAGTCGTTAATAATGTCAGCTGTAGGGAGAGACTGCATGGCAGGATCGAGTGAAGATTTTACCGCAAGAATATACCCATCAGTGTCGTTTGTTTTGACATTCCAGGTTGTGGTAGCAACTGCAGTGTTTGTGACAACGCCGAGGTTAATGCTCATTGAGGTGTCGGCGGGACTGGTAATAGCAATACCACTCGTAACGGTGAGGGTAACAAGGACAGTGTCAGCTGCTGAGGTTTGAGCGCTCAACATGCTTGATTCAAAAAGGAAGAATGACGAGCTCACCAGTATCGTAAGGATCAGAGCGCTCATAAGAACATTTCGGACAAACGGTAACTTCATAAAGTGAATCATACGGCTTATTTATATGTGCGTCAATGAGTTATCCACAAGTGTTATCCCCAGCCTCACCCTGCAATGAAGCTCTTTCCCCGACGGTACCGATGAAAAGTAATCGCGTACCGATGCGCTTCGGCGTTTAAAGTAATAATTGCCTTTTCGTGTTGCTTCGCGAATACCTGATCACCGCGTAATTCTCGGGCAGTATGTTTGTCGTTTTTAGTGACAGCAATAACCGGTAGTACCAAGTTACGTTGTGCGAGCGCCTTGATAACAACGTGTTGTTGCACCTCGGTTCCATCAACAATCATGGCTATTGGTAGCGGCCATTCGGGATGTCTGAGGCGACGCTCGATAAGTTCACGGAGCGATCCAGGGTCATCATTTTTTGGATTAATACGTATGATAAATTTTCGGTAGTCTGCTTTTTTAAACTCACCGTCTTCACTGACCACCATGACACCAACCACATTGGTACCCGCAGTGTGAGCGATATCGTACGCCTCAAGTCGGCCAGGACGTACACCGTCGATTGCTTCGGAACGAGCGTCGCTCGCTATCAGTGAGACGTCTTGAATATGCTTGAGTGCAAAGAGTTGGCGTTTATATTCGTGTGCATATTCAAAACGCTGCTGTCGCGCAGCGCTCGCCATATCGCGCTCTAATTTTTTTTGCAATATCTGCGTCTCACCTTCAAAAAATAACGCGAGGTGAGCAATTGTTTTTGCGTATCGCTTTTCAGTTATGGTGCCAATGCACATACCCGGGCACAGTCCGATTGATTGATTGAAACATGGTCTACCCTGACCTGGCGTACAACGCTCGTCACGATACGGAAAAATCTTTCGTACTATATGAAGCACCTGACGGAGTGACTGAGCACTCGGAAATGGCCCGAACACGTGTTTCACCCTTTCTGCTGGATAGTCTTCTGCGAGTGTCTTCCCGCGCACACGCATAACTTTTGGAAACTGTTCGTTGGTAATAACAACATAATCAAAACTCTTATCATCACGGCTGCGAACATTATACGGAGGTTGATGCTTCTTAATGAGTGCTACTTCGAGCACGAGTGCTTCGAGTACCGAATCAGTCTGGCGGTGCTTAATACGAGTCGCTTTCGCGAGCATTTCAACAATGCGCTCGCCACGAGTATCGCCAATAGTGTTAGCAAAATAGCTGCGCACACGATTGCGTAGTGAGGTTGCCTTACCAATGTACAAAATTTCGTGTTTCGGTCCAAGAAAAAAGTACACTCCAGGCTCATCAGATAATGTATATTTTTTTAAATCGTTAGCAATCATGTTTCTTGCTTACATCTACACCCGTGAACGTGCAACCCTGAACGTCTAAAAAGTAGGGGCTTTTTTATTTCTGCAACATCTTTTTTAGGTACTGCCCGGTGTATGATTTTGCATTCGCGGCAACTTGCTCCGGCGTTCCTTTTGCGACAACATTTCCACCGCCCTCACCGCCGTCGGGACCCACATCAATCACGTAGTCTGCTGACTTAATGATATCGAGGTTGTGTTCAATAACAACTACCGTATTGCCCTTGTCTACCAATTTTTGCAAAATTTCAATTAACTTTTTTACATCTTCATAGTGCAAACCAATTGATGGCTCATCGAGCATGTAAATAGTTTTTTGGACGTGTGGGCGATAGAGCTCAGATGAAATTTTTACGCGCTGTGCCTCACCGCCGGAGAGTGTTGTTGCTGATTGGCCGAGTTCGAGATAGCCAAGACCAACATCTTGCAGTGTATTCAATCGGTCGGCAATTGCCGGGATATCTTTAAAAAACTCGAGCGCTTCCTCGACAGTCATTTTTAGAATCTCATGAATACTTTTTTTGTTGTACTTTACTTCGAGCGTTTCTTTCATGAAGCGTTTACCGTTGCATACATCACATGGTACGTACACCGTTGGCAAGAAGTGCATTTCAACAGCGATCTCTCCGTTTCCTTGGCACGCTTCACAGCGTCCACCAGCAACGTTGAATGAAAAGCGGCTCGGTCCCCAGCCACGCGCTCGCGCCTCAGCAGATGCAGCAAATAAATCACGGACGTGGGTCCATGCGCCAGTGTAGGTTGCGGGATTCGAGCGTGGCGTGCGACCAATAGCTGATTGGTCAATGAGTACGGTGCGGCCAACGTATTCGGTACCAGAAATACTTTTACAATTGTACACCTCATTCGATCGATATTTTCTGTCGAATCGCGCCTCGAGGTTTTTATGCAGAATTTCGTACATGAATGACGATTTTCCCGATCCTGACACACCAGTGATCATCACCAATTTTCCGAGCGGCACATCAACATCCATATTTTTAATGTTGAATACGTTGCCACCGCGAATCATAATGCGCCCCTTATCAACATCGCGGCGTTGGCGCGGAATTTCAATTTTTGTATCGCCGCGGAGATAGTCGAGGGTGATTGAACCAGATGGATTTGATTTCGCAGTGAGCAAATCTTCGAGCCAGCCTGACACCACCACTGAACCACCGTGTACTCCGGCACCCGGACCGATATCGACAATGTAATCAGACGCGTAAATGGTATCTTCGTCGTGCTCAACTACTACAATCGTGTTGCCGAGATCGCGCAATTCGACGAGCGTTTTAATGAGGCGATCGTTGTCGTGCTGGTGCAAGCCAATAGTTGGTTCATCGAGCACATACAATGCACCGACCAATCCGCTTCCTAATTGCGACGCTAGACGAATGCGCTGCGCCTCACCACCGGAGAGTGTGTTTGCACGTCGATTGAGAGTGAGATACTGAATACCGACATTGATCATGAAATCGAGACGCGATTCAATTTCGCGGAGGACTACTTTTGCAATACTGCGTTCTTTTTCAGTGAGCTTCATTGATGCGATGTACTCTTTAGCATGTTCAATTGACATGTTCGTTGCATCAACAATATTATGCCTACCGATGAGCACGTGGAGTGCTTCCTCACGCAAACGCGCACCACTACACCTTGGACAAACCTCTTTGCCCATAAAAAACTTAGTGCCTAAACCGTTACACTCAGGACACGCACCGTAGGGTGAGTTGAATGAGAACAGTCGCGGTTCAATTTCTGGATACGAAAAACCATCGTATGGACACATAAATTTTGACGACATCAACCGAGAGTCGTTCGATGTTTCCAAGCGAATGAGTCCGTTTGATTCGTTGAGCGCACGCTCAACCGCTTCTGACAGTCGTTCAATTGCTGCTTTGCCATTTTCTTTGAGTTCGCTGGCATAGAGTTCATCAACGAGCACGTCAATATCGTGCTTTTTATTTTTATCGAGCAAAATTTGATCACGAAGTTTTTTCTCTTCGCCGTCAACCTTAACGGTAGTGTACCCTTTGCCGAGCAAATCGTAGAGGAGTTGGTAATACTCACCCTTGCGGCCAACAATGAGCGGCGAATAAATTTTGATCGTTTCTTTTGAAAGCGCCACACCCATCACTTTTGTTTTCGTGGTCTTTTTTTCGAGTTCCTTAACCGCCGTCAACACTGTATCCATAATTTCCTCATTTGAGAGCTTTTTGATTTCGCGACCACACAGCAAACAGTGCGGCTTGCCAATGCGGGCAAATAAAATACGAAGGTAGTCATAAATTTCAGTAATCGTCGCCACTGTTGAACGAGGATTATTTGAGCGAGACTTTTGATCAATCGAAATTGCTGGCGAAAGGCCGGTGATTTCGTCGACATCCGGCTTCTGCATCGTATTCAAAAACTGACGAGCATACGCAGAGAGCGATTCAACGTACCGACGCTGACCTTCGGCAAAAATAGTATCGAATGCGAGTGATGATTTTCCTGAACCAGAAAGGCCGGTAAACACCACCATTTTATTGCGCGGCATTTCGACCGTAATGTTTTTAAGATTGTGGGTACGGGCACCCTTAACAACAATCAAACCTTCTGGGGCTCGATCTGCGTCAATTGCGGTATGTGTTGTTTTGGTCGTTTTAGCCATAGGTTTAGCCGTTGGTTATGAGGATATAAATACCGAAGGTCCCTCCGTGGTGGGAGGGGTTCAAAGCATATACTAGTGAAATATACCTCAAAAAATGCTAAATAAAAAGCCCCACATAACATGCAGGACTGGATGGCACGCTAGCTCTTTTTTTGAGCCAGCAGCTTATATCGGCGGAGTGGTTGTACCCGGGACTTCGGGGGTTTTGGACTGCGCCTGAAGAGCCGAACGTTTTTCTCGACGAATAGCGTTGTAGATCTCTTTACGGTGAACGCTGACCTCTTTCGGGGCGGTAATGCCAAGGCGAACTTTGTCGCCCCGAATATCAACAATGGTGACCTCAATATCGTCACCAACCATAATGGTCTCATTTCGATTTCGACTAAGTACTAACATGGCGAATCCTTTCTAAAAAAGCCACATACCTCTATACAAGGAGCAATTTCTCCAAAAACGCTCCGGAAAATCTATATGCAGATTAACACATAATCTAAAAAATTCAAGCCTCCGGTGAGTCCGGCGGAGTGGGCTCATCAGGATCAAGGATATGCTCGACAATTTTTTTGAATCCCTTTTTGAGCGGTTTTTTCTCAGCTTTTGGCCGCGCGTCGCGTCGTGCTTCAAGTTTTTCCTGAAGCACTGCAATTTCATCACGGAGAATCGCCGCTGTTTCAAAATCAAGCATTTTGACGGCGTCGCTCATCTGTTGCTGCTTCTCTTTCAGAAGTGCCTTGGGATTTTCATCGAATCGCTTCATATCAAGCTTGATCAGTTCGTTTACTGTTTTAGCATGCTCAGTGTTAATTTGATCGGTAATGTCAGAAATTTTCTTAATGATCGTTTTTGGCGTAATG
>CAZXUM010000031.1:4131-6709 GCA_964644005.1 uncultured Candidatus Saccharibacteria bacterium | reverse complement strand
CCAGCCCCTCTGCAACAGCCACGGTTAAGCGCCAAGTGAGAATTGCTCCTTCTTTAAATGCCGCTACAAATGGCAAGTCAGCAGAGCCGACAGTATCAAGTCCCACACCAATTGCTGCTTTGTTAGCAACAACACCAGTAATAGGTGTTACCTTTTTTGTTTCCTCTACTGTGCCGCGGTTAATCACGATAGCAACCGATTCGCCACCATGAGCTGCAATAAAGGTGCGTACCGAATCGGTTGTTAATTCAACGGGACGGAGTGCACCGACAGAGACATCAGTAATTGCATCCCCCACTTTAATACCGGCTTGAAACGCAGGCGAATCAGGACTAACTGCGGTAATCATCACCCGTTGATTTTCGAGTGGATAGGTATTAAATTGCGATACCGACACGGGCATACCTGACATGAAACCGATAGAAATGAGTATCCAGGCAAAAATAAAGTTAAATGCGACACCGGCAACAAGCACCGCAATTTGTGCCAGTTTATTTTTATGCACGAAACTGCGGGCAGCATCAGGGCCATTAATTGAGGCATCGTCGGGGTTTTCTCCAAAAATTTTAACGAACCCGCCAAACGGAATAACATTTAACGTGTAGGTCGTTTCACCGTACTTCTTTCCCCAAAGTCGTGGAGGAAATCCCAATCCAAATTCATCGACACGAATCTTAAAGAGTTTTGCAACGACGAAGTGTCCTAACTCGTGTACAAACACTAATGCCGCCAAAATGATGATGAATAGAATGATAGACATGATATATCGTTAATTGTGTATTTCTTTTTCCTTTCGCTGAAACACCTCTTCGAGCTTCTTGTTTGTTTCGTCGATGAGCTTCTGCATATCTCCTTTCAATCGAAAGACATCATCTTCGCCCATACCGCCCTTATCCTCTGCTGCGTCGATGTCTTTTGAAACGGCGTCACGTTCGGCACGAACTGAGATACGCGCTGCCTCAAGTTTTTCCTTAGCAATTTTTGTCAGAAGTGTGCGACGTTCACCGGTAAGTTCAGGAAAAAATACTCGAATACCCTTTTCATCAACACCGACTGAAACGCCAAGATCGGCACTCGTAATTGCTTTCTCGACGGCTTTTATCAACGTTGCGTCCCAGACGGTGACCCGAAGCACACGTGCATCTTCAATAGTGACACTACCCAACTGGCTTAATGGCATCGGAGAACCGTACGCTTCAGCATGAATGCTATCGAGGATAGCAGGACTTGCGCGGCCAGTGCGGACTTGGGTGTATTCAGCGCTCAACCAATCAAGAATTTCACTGAGGCGAGTTTTAAGTGGACTGAAATTATACATGATTCGATTGTACCACAGGCAGTGTCGTAGCGAGATGTTCAAAAATAAGTTTTGGTGAACTACCCCGATCGCCCAAAAACTGTGTGGCTGTGTACACCGATGTAATAGCGTCAAACCGTTTGTGACGACGTAATTCAGCAACGAGTAGTGCCACAAAGTGCCGCTGGGCTGCAACGTCTTTTCCATCTACCAATTTCTGTACTCGCAGCAATCGTTCTGCTGGTTGATTCGCGATAAAGGTTGTCACCTGTGCACGTATATTTTTTTCTGAAGTTTCTGATGACTGATCGCTGCCATGCGGAACAACATACACTCGAGAAATCACCGTCGGCAGTAACTGAGTGGTGGGCGGAATGAGTAAGAAAATGTGGGTATGTGGAGATGGTTCCTCAAGAACCTTGAGTAACGCCTGCTGCGCGTCAGTTGTAATGACAGCAGTAGCAACAATAAGTACTGTTCGATCAATCGACACGGGCTTACGAATACTTTTCTCTTTGAGGAGACGAGCATCATCGATGGTGAACTGTTCAGTTTCATATATCCAGACATCAGGATTTCCTGCGAGCGGCGCACCGATGAGATTTTCAAGGTGTGCCACAACGTCGCCGAGCACAATCGTATTCGGCACCACATAGGCATGATGGAGTGAATCACGGGATGGTAGATGCGTTGAGAGCATTCGAGCTGTTCAGTTACTTATTTATCTAATTGGTTATCGCTTAGTACCAATGGACTTTTTGTAGGTATCGAGGTGATCGAGGGCAATACCGCTTCCCTTCACCACACAATAGAGAGCGTCGTCGGCAACACGAGCTTTCACGCCGGTGCGACGAAACACGAGCTCAGCAAAATTGCGCAGCATCGATGAACCACCAGTCATAATAATACCGTGGTCAATAATATCAGCAGCGAGCTCTGGTGGTGTATCTTGGAGCACATCTTTCATTGCCTTAATCATTTCACGCAGTTCACGGCCAATAGCTTTTACCACCTCGTTCGTCTTAATTTCAACAGATCGCGGTAAGCCTGAAATCGTGTCGCGACCCTTAATGGTCATCGTCAGCTCTTCCTCAACTGGAATAGCCGATCCAATAGTAATTTTTACATCTTCAGCTGTTTTGTCCCCGATTGAAAGGTTGAATGTTTTTTTAATGTAATCAGCAATTGCCACGTCAATTTTGTTTCCTGCGTATTTTACCGAGAGCGACGACACAATGCCGCCGAGTGAAATAACCGCAACGTCGGTGGTACCACCGCCAA
>CAZXUM010000031.1:0-4121 GCA_964644005.1 uncultured Candidatus Saccharibacteria bacterium | reverse complement strand
CACCGCCAATGTCGACAATCATGTGTCCGCGCGGCTCTTGAATAGGGATACCCGCGCCGATTGCAGCAAGAATTGGTTCCTTAACGACGTAGGCATTGCGCGCACCCGCCCGAACTGTGGCCTCAATAACCGCGCGCCGTTCTGTTGAAGTAATACCTGCGGGAACAGACACGAGCACATCGGGCTTGAACAGCGCCCAACGACCGAGAGCTTTTCGCATGTAGTAGCGGAGCATTGCCTCAGTTACCTTGTAGTCAGCAATAACACCATCACGCATTGGTCGATACGCAATAATACTTTCTGGTGTGCGGCCGACCATTTGTTTTGCCTCAATACCAACCGCCAGAATTTTTTTATCCTGCTGAGAAATTGCTACCACTGACGGCTCATTAAGCACAATCCCCTTTCCTGGTACAAACACAAGGGTGTTTGCGGTGCCCAAGTCGATACCGATCTTTCGAGCAAAAAATGACATGGCCTCATCATACGCACCTGCTGGGCGCAACGCAATAGTATACTACGCCTGTCTTGATCAATATATCACATATGATATACTCTACGATCTATGGCAATCACCAAAATAAACAAGATCGGCAAGCTTATTGAGCAACTCCGCGAGAAGAGCAACCTCACCCAGGGAGAGCTCGCGAAACGTATTAATACCAGCCAGAGCGCTATTGCCCGTATCGAAAACGGTGAGCAAAACCTTACCACCTCAATGCTCGAGAAAATCGAAAAGGCCCTCCGTCACGACATTGTTACCCTTGCCAAAGGTACGATCAATTTTAAAATCGAAGGCGGACGCTCACTCTCGGGCACCGTCGCCACCAACACCTCAAAAAATTCAGCGGTTGGCTTACTCTGCGCTTCGCTACTCAATCGAAGCGTCACAGTACTTAAGAACATGCCAAAAATTGAAGAGGTGTTTCGACTTATCGAAGTCCTTCAGTCAATTGGAGTAAAAGTAACCTGGGACAATGCAGACATCACTATTGTACCGCCAAAAAAATTTGATCTCAGTACCATTAACATCGAAGCCGCAATGAAGACTCGCAGTATCATTATGTTCATCGGTCCGCTCATTCACCACCTTCAAAAATTCTCACTGCCTCAAGTTGGCGGATGCAAGCTTGGTTCACGCACGGTAAAGCCACACTTCTTTGCGCTTGAACGTATGGGAGTATCTATCAAAGCAACAGCCGATGCGTACGTTGTCTCTCGAAAAAAAGTGAAGCCTGCCTACATTGTGATGTATGAATCAGGCGATACCACAACCGAAAACGTGCTCATGGCCGCTGCACGTACACCAGGTGCAACTACTATTAAATTCGCGTCGGCAAACTACATGGTGCAGGACATGTGCTTCTTCCTCGAATCACTCGGCGTTAAAGTAGAAGGTATTGGCACTTCAACTCTCATTGTCCACGGTCTTGAGGATATCAACGTTCCGCTCACCTTTTATCCGAGCGAAGATCCTACCGAGACAATGTTCTTCCTTGCTGCTGCAGCAGTAACGCAGTCAGGTATTACCATCACCCGTGCTCCGATCGATTTTGTTGAGCTCGAATTACTCAAGCTTGAAAAAATGGGTTTTAAGTACACACTCAGCGACCGCTACAAAGCGCTCAATGGCCGTACCGATCTGGTTGATATCACCACCTACCCATCAACTCTTGTTGCCCTCGACGAAAAAATTCATCCGAGTGTATTCCCTGGACTCAACATGGACAACCTACCTTTTTTTGCTGTCATTGCTACTCAAGCAAAGGGTCAAACGCTCATTCATGACTGGGTGTACGAAAAACGCGCAATCTACTACATCGAACTTGAAAAACTTGGCGCATCAATGGTCCTCGCTGACCCGCATCGTATTTACATTAACGGCGCAACACCACTAAAAGCGGCTGAGATTGTCTGCCCACCAGCACTTCGACCTGCAACAATTATTCTCATTGGCATGCTGGCAGCAAAAGGTACCTCAATGCTTCGTAATGTGTACAGCATTAACCGTGGCTACGAAGATTTAGCTGAACGTCTCAACGCCATTGGCGCACGTGTCGAGCTCATCCGCGAACAGTAGTAATTGAGTATACTAGGAGCATGCATATCATTGAGTGCATTCCTATTAAGCGAGCGATCGGCCGCGAAACCCTTTCCTATTTCACTAAAACCGCTATTCCTGTGGGGAGTGTAGTATCTATTCCCCTTCGTGGAGGAAAAGCACATGGCTTGGTAGTGAGCTCCCATTCAGCCGAATCAGCCCGAAGTGATATCCGGCAGGCCACATATAGTATGCGCAAGCTGCAATCGACACACTACCGGCAACTGTTTTCTGAAGACTTTATTACCGCAGCGCACCGAAACGCCGACTTTTCAGCAACGACAACGGGCGCCATTATCTCAGCACTTGCTCCAGCGGCACTTCTCGCCGATGGAAAATTTTCAATTGCTCTGCACACAAAGAAAGCACACGCCGGCAATGCTATTTCTCCGGAGGCATACATTGTACAAGTCACCAACGACGAACAGCGGCACGCACATTATAAAAGTATAATCCGCGAAACATTTGCGCAGCAGAAATCGGTTTTTTTATGTGTACCGACACGTACCGAACTTGAGCAACTGATCGCACCCGTTTCAAAAGGCATCGAAGAGTACGCCTATGTCATCCACGGCGATTTGCCACCAAAAATTATTAAAGATATTTGGAAGAAGGCGGTGGCCCAGCCGCACCCTGTTGTTGTTATTGGCACCGGCGCAATTCTTTCACTTCCCCGTCACGATCTCGGCGCCATCATTATTGAACGCGAGCATTCGAGCGCATACAAAATGATTCGCCGTCCGTTTGTTGATATTCGTCGCGTCGCTGAAGCACTTGCCACGAGCAGTGGTGCTCGGTTTATTGTTGGAGACAATGCCATGCGCATTGAAACCATCTGGCGAGCCCGTACCAACGAACTTATCGAACTTACACCAGCAAGCTTTCGATCAGCCACCAGCGCACAACAAATTCGTGTTGATTTAAAACCAGTAACAAAAGGTGCTCACATTTCATGGATTAGTCCTCCGCTCGCAACCGCGCTCCGTGAAGCTCGCGAGCAAAGCCGTTTGTCATTTGTGTATGTTACCCGGCGAGGCATTGCTCCGAGCACCGTGTGTGGCGATTGTGGCACTGTTGCGCTCTGTAGCAATTGCACGTCACCAATTGTCCTCCATGGCAACGGCAACCATCGTTACTTTTTATGTCACCGCTGTGGCGAACGGCGCGACGCCCAGGAAACCTGTCGACACTGCGGCAGCTGGAAGCTTACCCCGCTCGGCATCGGCTCAGAACAACTGTCACAACAGATTCAGGAACTATTACCCGGTGTTGAAATTATTCGTATCGATAAAGACGCAACACCGACCGCAAAAGCGGCACACATTGCAGCTGATAGATTTTACCGATCACCCGGCAGCGTTATGGTTGGAACCGAACTTGCCGTTCGTTACCTCACACAACCAGTGCACGTGGCTTGCATTGGATCGATTGATTCACTCTTTTCACTTCCCGACTATCGCATTCACGAAAAAATACTATCACTAGCACTCCGTATTCGCAGTCTCACCAGTGGCACATTTATTGTCCAAACTCGTATGCCCGAAAAGCCACTCTGGAACCACCTCGAACAGGGTAATATTCTCGATTTTTACCGCGAAGAAATTGCCGAGCGTCAGCAGTACAACTATCCTCCGTTTAGTGTGTTTATAAAACTGACTGCTCGTGGTTCAAAAGCTGAAACCCGACGTATCATGGATGATGTAAAAGAAATGCTTACTCCATTTGATATGCATATATTTCCGGCATTCATTGAACGAGAGCGCGGTGTCTTTGTACTCCACGGTATTTTACAGCTCCCGCGCACCGCGTGGCCCGACCCGGCTCTCCTTGCCAAACTACGTGCATTACCGCAGTATGTAACCATTCAAGTCGATCCCGATAACCTCCTCTAGCATGGTACCTATTCTTCAAAAAGAACACCCCCTCCTCCGTGCCCGAGCTCGTGAGATTCGTCCCGATGAGTTTGGTATCACTCCGCTCATTGCCGTACTTCGTAGCATGCACGAGGCTCTCGATGCCC
>CAZXUM010000030.1:0-6716 GCA_964644005.1 uncultured Candidatus Saccharibacteria bacterium | reverse complement strand
CGGCTGGCAGCGAGCAACGCCCCCACTGTTTTTGAGGTAATGCGTGTTCCATCTTTTGCGAGGGTCATAACCAGCGCTGAATCACGATCCGTAAATTCTTCGGCAATTTCTGCACCGAGTGATGGCGCGTAGCGCACGAGGAGCACGGCCCGAACTTTTTCTAAAATCAATCGCAAAAACACGTCCATAGCCACACTTGCCTGCGCTGCTTTTTGCACGGCGAGCAATCCTTGTTCAACAGCGCCGGTACCAAACGCGTGCACCACGTCGTTCACGAGTTCCGATCGCGGCGCACCGGTGATTGCTTCAATTTCTTCGATACTCAATTTTTTGTCCGACGAAATATTCATGACCTTTTGAAGCATGCCAAGCGCATCGCGGAATGAACCATCACCTAAGAGGGCAATCAGTTCTGCGCCAGCAGGGTCGAGCTTGTACCCTTCTTTTTTTGCAACGAAGAGCACCTGTTCGCGGAGCACTTTTACCGATGGTTTTTTAAACGTAAAACTTTGGCAGCGCGACACAATCGTGTCGGGCACTTTATCTCGTTCAGTCGTGGCCAAAATAAATACCGCGTGTGCGGGCGGCTCTTCGAGCGTTTTCAATAATGCATTAAACGCCTCTTTAGTGAGCATGTGCACTTCATCAACAATATACACTTTGTACTTCGATAAAAACGGCATAGTCGTTACCCCTTCACGCAGTGCACGCACATCGTCGATACCGCGGTTTGATGCAGCGTCGATTTCATAAATATCAGATTCTTCGGTGCCAATTGCTCGAGCAAAAATGCGCGCGACTGATGTTTTGCCGGTACCGCGGCTACCAGAGAATAAGTAGGCGTGAGCGATCGTTTCTTCGGCGATAGCACCTTCGAGACCTTTCACCACTTGTTCTTGTCCAACAACGTCCGTAAATATCTGTGGACGATAGGTGCGATAGAGTGCGGTTTCACTAGACATGCACGTAGTATACCTGATACCAGCCGCTGAAAAAATGCCTGACGGACCGTAAAAAAACGCAAAGAAAAACCCGCGTCCTTGTTTAAACAAGAAACGCGGGGTCAGATGGGTTAGCGACGTAACTACTTCTTGCCGAAGTGTCCGTCGCGGGAAACGGGGTTCGTCATGCGGTTTTCTCCACATTAGAGATAGAAACCGATAGGCTGCCAATCGGGTGATGATTGGCTAGAGCCGTTGATCGCGCCGCCGGCGTAGGTCCTGTGGTGTGATGCTCAAAATGATTAGCAGTGGTAGCGTTGTGGCTACCGGGACCATCGCGTGGTGCGGCGATAAAAATGAACCGCAAAGGGAACCTGATGAAAAGAACACTATCTCGTAGTATAGCATAACCACACTTTTTGTCAAGCACCTCCACCTGAGGCTACTTCAGCTCTGCAAGGTACGCGGTGATCACCTTCCGGACCCCATCTGCGTCATGTTGCTGCATTAAGTGATCACGCAGCTCCCGAGCCCCATCCCAACCATGGACGTATGCTTTAAAGTGCTTCTTCATAATTGAAAAATTTTTGATGTCACCGAGCAATTCAGCAAACAAGTGGGTGTGGTGCGCGAGTACCGTAAGCCGTTCACGTACTGTTGGTACCGTTTCTGCAAAAAGCCACGGGTTCCCAAAAATTGCTCGGCCGAGCATGACACCGTCACATCCCGTTTCGGCGACACGAGCACGAGCGTCGGCCAGTGATGCAACATCACCGTTACCCAGAATGAGCGTATCGCTCTTGAGTTCGTTTCTGATAGCAACAGCACGGGCAACGTGTTCCCATCGTGCGGGTACTTTCGACAATTCTTTTCGAGTGCGCGCATGAATGGTGACCGCCGCCGGATGTTCGGCCAACAATTCGGGTAGCCATGTTTCAAGGGCGTTTGTGTTATAGCCAATGCGTGTTTTTACCGACACTGGAATACTTTTTGCTGGAGCATCGGCTGTTGCGGGACGAGTTGCCCCTTCTTTCGCCGCACGCAATACCGCCCGCGCAATCGCCGGAGTTTTAATGAGCGCCGCCCCTGCTCCCTGCTTTTCAATACTCTTGTCGGGACAGCCCATATTAATGTCGACACCATCGAAGCCGAGGTCGAGGGCTAAGCGAGCAGCGGTACGCATGTGTTCGGGATGTGCGGTAAAGAGCTGGGCAACAATCGGCCGTTCAGCCTCGGTGTAGAGCAAATCACGGAGCAACTTTGAGCGACCCGGTTCAGGTGCGCGACACAAGCCGTCGGCCGAAACAAATTCAGTCCAGGTGACATCAGGCTTTCCTTGCGCAGCAATGACACGGCGAAACGCAGCGTCGGTGACATCTGCCATCGGCGCCAACACAAACAGCGGTTTTTTAATCTGGTTCCAAAAATTCATACAGAGTGCTGCAGATACTACTTCACATACACCTTGCTGCCAAATCTCAAATCAACGTACTCAAATGCACTAGCAGAAGTGCTAGCAGTCTTGGCACGCTCAGACAACACGGTACGTAAACTAGAGAACGATCGCTCAAGCGACTGTTTGTCGTTCAGAAACAGTTTGCCGCCATTTTCAAACACCGCTTCGTACTCGCTATTTCCTTTAGCAATAATGTACGTGAGTGGACTCACCGTATTCGCAAGTAATTCAGAAAAATCCTGCCACTCAGTGAGCGTTGGTGTCACCACAAATGTCTGACCCAGCGGTGAATCCGTTTCAATCAATCCGTACCAACGAATCGGTGACGGCAACTCAGTCGGTACAGTGTGCACAAAAATATATCCGGTCTGTGTCATGCTGTAACAATCAGCACTGCGAATCAGATCATCATTAACGGTAACAGTACTGCACCACTGACTATATGGCTCATGCTCCATAACCTCAATACTCATGCGCGTCGGTCCATCAACATCAATGTCGATATCACGCAGTTCGGTGTGTTGTACAAAAAGTGCCGCTCGAATTGCCGGCCGCGGAATGAGTAAAAAACTATCTCTCGGAAATAGGTACCAATACTTTCCTGACACTATTTTCTGTGCTGTCGTAGCTATCGTTTCAGTATCAGAAAATGTGTGACCACTCACTGTAATTGTCTGAATGCGGAGTGCCGGCCGCCAGAGTATATATATGAGTGTGCCGAAAAGAACGAGCACTGCTACCGCTATCAGTGTCAGGCGAATGACAATTTTCTGTCGGCGACGACGGGCGTATGGAACTGAAACAATCGTTCGGCGTTTGAACATGGCTTAGCCAATGCGTTCGATACCACCCATATACGGACGAAGTATTGGCGGGATAGTAATTGAACCGTCTTCGTTTTGATTATTTTCGATGAGTGTGACAAGCAAGCGAGGTGTTGCAGCAGCGGTATTGTTGAGTGAATGAGCAAAACGGGTAACGCCTTCTGCGTCTTTGTACCGAATGTTGAGTCGGCGTGTTTGAAAATCGTGAAAATATGACGACGAATGTGTTTCGCGGTATTTGCCTTCTGAGGGAACCCAACACTCAATGTCGTACTTTTTTACCTGCCCAAGACCGAGATCGCCACCGCAGTTCACCACTACACGGTACGGCAAACCGAGCGCCTGAATGAGGTCTTCGGCATTTTTGGTGAGCGCTTCATGCAGCTGGACGCTGGTTTCATGACTAGCTTCACAGAGCACTACTTGCTCAACTTTATAAAATTCATGGACACGAATGGCGCCCTTGGTATCTTTTCCATGACTTCCTGCTTCGCGACGAAAACACGGTGAGAACGCTGCGAACTTAAGTGGCAACTGGGCACTATCAACAATTTCATCCATGTAGTACGCCATTGTTGCTACTTCGGCGGTGCCCGCAAGAAAATCTCCATCCTGCGTTTTGTAGAGATCGTCTTCTCCTTGCGGTAAGTAGCCTGTTCCCAAAAAAGCTTCACGCCGAACGAGCGACGGCGCAATAAGTGGCGTGAAGCCTTTTGCTGTCAGCTGATCGAGCGCATATTGCCAGAGCGCAAACGAAAGCATCGCGCCGCTGTTTTTAAGAAAGTAGCCACGAAAGCCTGCTGTTTTTGATCCGCGTTCAAAATCGGCCATGTCGTGCACTCGCATCAAATCGATGTGATTTTTCGGCGTAAATGAAAACTGTGGAATCGTGCCCCAAGTACGTACTTCTTTGTTGTCAGCGTCACTCGCACCTTCAGGTACCGACACATCGGGCACATTCGGCACTTGCACCATGAGCCGCTGCCAGTTGAGCATGACCTCTTTAAACTGTTCTTCTTCTTTTTTAAGAGCATCTTTTACTTGCTGCATCGCCGTGATAAATGGCACACGTTCGTCGGGCGTTTTTGCAGCAGCAACCTTGACGCTCACTTCATTTTGTTCAGCTCTTTTCTTTTCAATCGAGGTCATGAGTGTGCGACGTTTTTCATCTAACACAAGCAATTCATCGACGGTAAAGGGAATGTGCTTCTTGCGAGCACCCTCGTTGATAAGATCTTTATGTTCTCGTATGAATTTTATATCCAGCATGTTGGTAGTGTAGTCCTATACTAGTATGAGCACGCATCCCGAGCAACTCACCATACGCGATTGGCCACCACTCCTTGCTGAGATGGCTGACCCTCCTAAGCAGCTGTACATCCGCGGCACCATGCCTCTGGTGCACCCAGAAACAAAATTTCTGTGTATCGTTGGCTCACGAAAACACACATCGTATGGCGCCGACATGACCAAACATGTTGTCGCGACACTTGCAGGATACCCCGTTATTATTGTTTCTGGTCTTGCCTACGGCATCGACAGTATCGCCCACCGAGCAGCACTTGCAGCACACCTGCCCACTATTTCGTTTCCCGGCTCAGGACTCGACCCAACAGTATTGTACCCGCAGGCACACGTGCAGCTTGCCGAAGAAATTTGCACCAGTGGTGGGTGCCTGCTCGCAGAATTTGATCCGCTCTTTCACGCAACCAAGTGGTCGTTCCCACAACGAAACCGATTGATGGCCGGTGCCTGCCACGCAGTGCTCATTATTGAAGGCGGAGAAAAATCAGGTACTATCATTACCGCAAAACTTGCGCTCGACTACAACCGCGACGTCTGCGTCCTTCCCGGCCTCATCACTGCGCCAACATCGGTCGGTTCAAACCGACTGATGCAAGAGGGGGCGCATCCACTCATTCATCCAACTGACATTATCGATTTCCTGGGCTTTACCCACACTGTCCAGGCTGCCCAGAAGCACCGTGCATACACCGAACAGATTACCAACCTTTCACCACAAGAAAAAAGAGTGTTCACAATGCTCATTGAGCCGCTCGTCCGTGACACAATTGCCCACCGCACCGGTCTCCCAATTGCTGCGGTGAGCATCGCACTGGCGCAACTCGAACTCAGAGGACTTATTCGTGAGCAATTTGGACAAGTTGTCCGAGTCGTGTAGTATATGCGCACATGAAGCTACTCATCGTTGAGTCGCCGGCAAAAGCGAAGACGATCGAAAAATATCTCGACGGCGAATACAAAGTTGTCGCCTCAGTTGGTCACGTTCGCGATTTGCCTAAGAGTAACAAAAAAGCCATCGACATCGAGGGTGGTTTTATTCCGCACTACGAAATTAGCAAAGGTAAGGAAGGTGTTGTCGCAACTATTCAAGCACTGGCTAAAAAAGCATCAGAAGTGGTGCTCGCAACCGACCCTGACCGTGAGGGTGAGGCAATCGCATGGCACATTAGCCAAGCGGTGGGACTTAAGAAACCAAAGCGTGTGGTCTTTCATGAGGTGACAAAAGACGCCGTTAAAGAAGCACTCCTCCACCCGCGGCAAATCGACAACAATTTGAAGGAGGCACAGGAAGCTCGTCGTGTGCTTGATCGCCTTGTAGGATACGATCTCTCTGGCCTCATTTGGAGAAAAGTACGCTACGGCCTCTCTGCTGGACGAGTACAATCGCCTGCGCTGCGCATTGTTATGGAACGCGAACGAGAAATTCGAGCCTTTGTACCAGAAACATTTTGGACACTGTCTGCAGTGCTCGGCACAAAAGGCGGCGGCAATCTCACCTTCACCTGTGCAGACGAACCACGGGATAAAAAAATTGTTGATCACATTCTTGCAGTTGCCAAAAAAGAACCGTGGCATGTGGTAGCGGTGAAAGCAACAGAAGTTGCTCGTGCACCACGCGCACCGTTTACCACGTCAACCTTGCAGCAAACAGCGAGCACACGCCTTGGTTTTGCGCCATCGAAAACAATGAGCGTTGCACAAAAATTGTACGAAGCCGGTCACATCACCTACATGCGCACCGATAGCACTATCATGAGCACGGTTGCACTAGCTGCACTGGCAAAACTTATCCCACAAAAATTTGGCGAGCAGTATCACGCCGAGCGCACTTACACTACCAAAAGTAAAAATGCACAAGAAGCCCACGAAGCAATCCGCCCAACACACTTAGAAAAAGAGGTTGCGGGAACCACTGACGAACAAAAACGTCTGTACCGCCTCATTTGGCAACGCGCAGTGTCATCACAAATGGCTGACGCAAAAACACTGCGTACTCGTGTAACTGCAAACGTGCAGAGCGAAAGTATTCCTGAATTTGTGGTAAACGGCTCGCGCATTTTGTTCGATGGCTGGCTCAAAGCTGACCCTGAAGCGCGTCAAGATGATGTTGAGCTACCAAAAATGGCCGATGGAGAACCGCTCACGTTTGTATCTATTGAAAGTCTCGAAAAGCAAACCGAGCCGCCTGCA
>CAZXUM010000029.1:3156-6756 GCA_964644005.1 uncultured Candidatus Saccharibacteria bacterium | reverse complement strand
GGGCTATGCCGCGGTTTTCCTCGAGTGTTTTGAGCGTATCAATAGGCACATGACCTTTTGACCATTCTGATCCTTTGAAGTGCGTATAGCTTCCGCGCTCCTTTGCAAGATTTGCGCTTTCATCAATTGCCATATAGCTAATGAATTCAAAAATGCGATCGGCAAAATCCCACGCGTGCGGTGTGTCGTATGCCATGCCGAGCTGTTCAATAACATCAGCGAAGCCCATCACACCAAGCCCGACAGCGCGGTTTTCTTTATCAGCTTTTATTGCTTCGGGTACCGGCAACACGTTAATGTCGATGAGGTTGTCGAGTTGGCGAATTGCGAGACGAACACTTTCCTCAAGGCGACCCCAATTTACTTCTTTATTCTTTACGTGTGTTGCGAGGTTGAGCGACGCAAGGTTACAGACCGCGATGTTATCTTTGTCCTGTGGTAGGCAAATTTCGGTACACAGGTTTGACATGTGAATGGTGCCGGTATTGTTGTTGAGTGCACGGAGGTTGATTGGATCTTTCCACGTCAGCCACGGGTGCGATGTTGCCTGCAGCGACACTAGAATTTGACGGAGCTGTTCACTTGCAGGTACCTTTTTAACCATTTTGAGCTTCCCTTGCTCTGCCATCTCTACGTATTCAGCGTAGCGCTTACTAAATGCAGCACCGTAGAGTTCGACAAGATCGGGTGTTTCTTTTGGATCAAACATGTACCAGTCTTGATTGTTGCGGACGCGCTTCATAAACTCGTCAGACATGTACACTGCCGTGTTTGCCGTACGCATACGCATGTAGTCATCGCCGGCATTATGCTTCCAATCAACAAATTCTGGGAAATCGATGTGCCAGTTCTCCATGTAGAACGTCAGTGCTCCTTTTTTCTTTCCGCCGCGCTGGACTGCACGGACAGCGGTATCCATAATTTTTGCAAATGGTGTTGGGCCAGATGATGGCGTGTTTGTTGATGATAAGAGCGATCCAGCGGCACGGAGCTTTGTGAGAGAGCACCCAATGCCACCTGATGCCTTTGAGAGCAGGAGCACATCGGAGACTGATTTTGCAATGTGCACCATCGTGTCTTCAACTTGCATCAAGAAACAGTTGGATACTGATGGCTTGACTGTACCTGCATGCATGTTTGTTGAACCCCCTGCAAGATACTCGTGCCGAGACATTTTGTTATAAAACTTTATTGCCCACTCAGTTGGGTTATCTTCATTAAACGAAAGCCCCATAGCAACACGCATGAAGAAGAACTGCGGCGTTTCCAAAGATTTTTGGTTCTTCCCTTTAATTGCGTAGCGGTCGAGCAAGCCCGAGAGACCAGCATACTGGAACAAATCGTCACGATCGATACGGAGCATTTGTGATAATCGCTGCAAATCGAACTTTTCAGCCATGCGCGGGTCGAGGTGTTTGTCGGCTACCGCTGACTTAATATACTTAATGAACACTTCACGGTGACGCTTCTCAAGTTCCTTGTCGTCGTTGTCGTATTCGCCGACCACTCGCTTATACACAGTCTTTACCAGCAATCGGGTGGCTACTTTGTCGTACTCAATATCGTTTTGAATGTTTTGAACAGCAGCATTGATGGTTGCCATGTCGAGATCTTCCGAACTAATACCATCGTAGAGCGTTAGTTGTGTTTCGGTTGCAATTTGAGTAACCATCGAGACCGGGTCAGTGAGTCCTTTGCATGCTCGTTCGATCGATCGATTAATTTTGTCTGCATTGAATACCTCCTTCACACCATCACGCTTCGTAACAACGATGTTCAAAGTCATAGTTGTCATATTCTATCGTATTCGATGATAAAAAATTGGGGAAAACTTTATAAATCGAGCACAAGCACACAGATTTTTTTCGGTGTAAACCTATGCCCCACCACGCGCCCTAACGATGCACACTTTTAGTTGGTTTCTGTAGTAAAAACGAGCGAGCTTCCAACACCGAATTGAGCAGTCTTGATTGTTCCTGCAGGAAGTTCGAGTACGTAGCGTGAAAGTGCTGGTGGGACATACACCCGCGGATAGGATTCTGGTGGGACATTCTCCTCACTATGCACAACGCGGAACTCTTGATCGAGCCACACAATATCAATAGCAAAACGCATGTCCTTCATCCAAATTCCCCAGGCGTAATCATATGGAAATGCGAATAAGAGACCGTGTCCCGTCGGAAGTTCGAGTCGGCCCGACAATCCGCGGGTTCGTTCTGCTTCAGTTCGAGCGTATTCAAGGATGATGCGGCTATTCCCTAGTTGGGCAGACGACGCAGACTCACTAGGTACTTGTGGAGACACAGTAACAGAAGCTGTGGTAGGTTCTGGCACTGCGTATTGTGACCACACCGCAAGAGAAACACCAGCAAGTGCAACAATAAGAGCTGTCACTAAAAAAACAGAACCTTGGGTATACGCCTGGTGTGCCCATCCAACTGTTTCAGCAAGACCTGCCTTTAAAGTAACCTGCGGTGTATACCCAAGAACACGAGTACTTTTTGAAATATCTGCGCACGAGTCTTTAATATCTCCGAGACGAGCCGGGCGAAGCTCAAGATCGATAGTGCTTCCGGTAGATTCTTCAATGAGTTCCTTAATAGTCATGAGCGATACAGCGCTGCCAGTACCAACATTAAATGCTTCTCCATTCAATTTCTCTGGTACCTGCAGTGCGCACATATTGGCATGGATAATGTTGTCGATGTAACAGAAATCACGGGTTTGTGAACCGTCGCCTTCGAGAAATGGTTTTTTGCCACCGGGAGCATGCAGCGCACCCAACCATGCAGCAACAACCGTAGCATACCCAGACTCTGGGTATTGGCCGGGTCCAAACGCATTAAAATACCTCAAGCTGCCCGTATCAAGTCCGTAGAGCGAACTAAACAGCTTGCAGTACACTTCGCCACTATATTTTTGAAAACCATACGGAGACAGCGGCTGTGCCGGCGAGTCTTCAGTTGTGGGCACCTGTTCGGTATTTCCATATATTGCCGCTGATGAAGAATAGATAAATCGCTTCACTCCGGCATCACGCGACGCTTCGAGTAACGCAATTGTTCCGCCGGTGTTTATCTGCCCTGTTTCAAACGGATGTTCGGTGCAATACGATACCTTTGGAATAGCGGCGAAATGAAACACATATTCAGGTTTATGTTTCTGCATGAGCGACTGCATGAGAGCAGCATCAGCAATCGAACCTTCAACAAACGTAACAGCCGGATGTACGGCGTCGCGCCGACCAGTTGAAAAATTGTCGATGCCGAGTATGCGCGTCTCAGGAAAAACACTCTGAAATTTTTTAACAAAGTTACTCCCAATGAAGCCAGCACAACCCGTAACCATAATGACAGATGGGTGCATAGCTTCAGTATAGCAAGCGATACTCTATTTTCGACGACGAGCCTCGTGTACCAGCACAACAAGTCCCGCAATAGCTAAGGTCATATTTTTAATCACAAACTCCCCTTCAAATGAGAGCACAGGAACATACGGATCAAACATGAGATTCCAACCAAAGATAAACGTAGAGAACGTGCCGAGCAAATGGAGCACAACAATTGTATGCGTAAACAGGAGCGCTCGATTGAGTACGAG
>CAZXUM010000029.1:0-3146 GCA_964644005.1 uncultured Candidatus Saccharibacteria bacterium | reverse complement strand
AAGTCAACTCTCTGCAAGAAATGGCATTGCAGAATTAGTAATCAAATCGAATACCGGATTAAATCCTAACACCTTAAGTGCACCGAACCACACAAAAATGAGCGCCAACGTGAAACGGAGTGTTGTCACGAGCAGATGTTCGTACTTAACAGAAAAAAATGTTCGAGCAAACTGCGGGTACATATAATAGATACAGTGTACCAAACTTACACGTTCAAATCACGGAGTGCTTTGATGCGAGCAGCAAGTGGTGGGTGCGTCATAAACAGTGAGTTGATTGCCCCACCGCGACCAAAGGGATTAGCGATAAAGAGATGTGCAGTTGCGTGGCTTGCACGCGCCAGTGGCGTCTGCGCACTTGCCGTAGTGATTTTTTCAAGTGCTCGCGCCAATCCTTCAGGATATCGAGTAAGGAGGGCGCCGCTCGCATCAGCCAAAAACTCGCGGCGCCGTGAGATTGCGAGCTGGATAACCACCGCTGCAATCGGCGCTAACACTGCAGAAACAATTGCTACAACAGCCAGTATCGCATTGCCATGCTTGTTATCGCCTCCCCGTCCCCAAAAACCGATGCGGAGAAAAAAGTCAGACAAGAGAGTAACAATGCCCACTAACACAACGACCACGGTTGAGAGCAGAATGTCTCGGTTACCAATATGTGACAATTCGTGCGCAAGAACACCTTCAAGTTCGCTTTTGTCGAGAATGGTGAGTAGCCCAGTGGTTACTGCTATTGCTGCGTGTTCTTTATTGCGTCCGGTCGCAAACGCGTTCGGACTTGGGTCAGCAATAACAAATACTTTTGGCATTGGCAGTCCGGCAGTGATCGCTAAATTTTCAACAGAATTATACAAATCAGGATGCGATTCATTGGTGACCGGTTTTGCTTTGTACAGGCTGAGTACAATTTTGTCTGAAAACCAGTAGCTGGTGATATTCATGACAATGCTGAACACAACTGCAATGAGTAGAATTTCAGGCGAATTGTAGACAGTGCTAAAGAGCCATCCAAGTCCAATGATAGCCACCAAGAACAGCCCCATCAGGAGCCACGTTTTTTGTATATTGGTATTTTGGTGTGTGTAGAGTGTTGCCATCAAAAATAGTCTTTAAAACTTGACTTCTACCGGGTTGCGTGCTGCCTGTTCATCCTCTGCAAGTTCGAAGAACGCCATTTTTTCGAATCCGAATGATTTTGCAATAATGTTGCTCGGAAATGCCTCGATCATAGTAGTGAGGTCGCGCACGTTACCATTGTAGAAGCGGCGTGCAGCTTGAATTTTGTTTTCTGTGTCTGAGAGTTCGCGCTGGAGTTCGAGGAAATTTTGGTTTGCCTTCAAATCAGGGTAGGCCTCAGCGAGCGCGAAAATAGTTTTGAGCGTTCCCGATAGTTCACCTTCTGCTTGTGCCTTGTCTGTAGGGCCACTTGCGGTCATTGCTTTTGTACGAGCGACAGTCACTTTTTCAAAGACTGTTGATTCGTGAGTTGCGTACCCCTTTACGGTATTTACCAAGTTTGGAATGAGATCGTAGCGGCGCTTGAGCTGCACATCAATGTCTGCCCACGCTTCTTTCGCACGATTAACAATCGTTACGAGACGATTAAAAGAGAATGCAACCCATGCTGCCAAAATAACGAGAACACCGATCAATATCAAGGGTAACGACATATAAGGACACTATTAAGAATAATGTATAGGTAGTATACCATAATTCAGTGGATATTTTGAGATAAAATAATTATGAAAAAAACCTAAAACGGCCTTGATTCTGAGGATTTCTCAATCACCATCTGCACGGTATACTTTCTGATATGCGAATATTACTTGTTGAAGATGACGAAGACATTCGGTACTCACTCCGACTTGCTCTTGAAGCCGAGCACTACTGCGTCGACACCGCTGCCGATGGTACACAAGGTATACAGCTCGGAAAAATGAATCCCTACGATCTTATTATTCTCGACAACATGCTGCCAAAGCGCTGCGGTATAGAGGTGTGTCAGGAACTTCGTGAACACCGGTACTTTATGCCTATTCTCATACTTTCAGCACGAAGTGAGGTACTGCAAAAAATTGACCTACTCAACGCTGGTGCAGATGACTACCTCACAAAACCATTCTCTGTAAACGAACTCATCGCTCGCATGCGAGCATTACTCCGCCGACCGCCAGCAATACAAGAGCGAATACTTTCTATCAGCGATTTGGTGCTTGATAAAAATCGCTACGTCGCAACACGCAACGGCGTCGACATTTATTTGACCCGAAAAGAGTTCGCACTACTTGAGTATCTATTGACTCACCGCGGTCACGTATTGTCTCGCAGTAGTATTATGGAACATGTGTGGGATATGAATTCCGATCCATTTTCAAATACCATTGAGGCACACATTCGTAACTTGCGCCGTAAAATTGAGAGCAAACACGCCCTCAAACTCATCCATACTATCCCTGGCCGCGGGTACAAAATTGATATTTTATCTTAGTTTTAACTTTTATTTACGATACGTTAAGTGCCTATGTGACAAGCTAGCAGTGGTCGACCAGCTTTAGTACCATAACGATATAGCACCAATGAGCATCCATTCACCGTAACATCCTATTTATATGAAACGCGCCAACAGTCCGAGCGTGGATTGGTCATTACCCGCCGCAACCACACCCACGCGGCGGCCTGTTGGCGTTCTGCAAAAACTGTACGCTGCGCTTATCGATCCACGTACTTCCTCGTTTGCCACAAAAACCGCAGAGCGCACTCTCAATATCTCCCTGCTTGTTGTTGGTATCGCTACCACCCTCGCTGCTGGCGCTGTTATCTACGGCAACAACACTGAAGTCGTCACTGTCGTAAGCTCTATCGTACCTGCCCTGTTTTGGCTTCTCTTGTTTCTCTCTCGTTCAGGATATGTACGCGATGCATATATCGCTTTTTTTATACTATTACTTACAAGTGGTTTAGCAGGAACTTTTGTTTGGGGCGCACTATCTCTCATCACCCTTGGCATCGTGCTCACCTTTGTACTCAGTCTGTCTGTCTACCAGTATCGCGCTGCACTGAAACAAACACTTGCCCGTGTTGAAACAGCCGAACAGGAACGAAGCCAGCTCGAACACGCCCCAGGCCAGGCCGGAGAGCACCTGGAC
>CAZXUM010000028.1:0-6808 GCA_964644005.1 uncultured Candidatus Saccharibacteria bacterium | reverse complement strand
GGGTACGGGAAAAACATTGTTAGCACGTGCAGTAGCGGGGGAGGCACGTGTAGCATTCTTTTCAGTGTCGGGTGCAGAATTTGTGGAAATGTTTGTGGGCGTTGGTGCATCGCGTGTCCGTGATTTGTTCAAAATGGCAAAGAGCGCTGCGCCAGCAATTGTATTCATCGATGAAATTGATGCGGTTGGTCGTGTTCGCGGTAGCGGCATGGGTGGCGGTAACGACGAACGTGAGCAAACACTCAACCAAATTTTGGTTGAAATGGATGGTTTTGAACCGAATGAAAAAGTAATTGTGATGGCCGCAACAAACCGTCCTGACGTGCTCGATCCGGCGCTCCTTCGTCCGGGACGTTTTGATCGTCGCGTTACCATCGATCTGCCTGATCGTTTTGATCGTGAAGAAATTTTGAAGATCCACTCGCGCCAGAAACCATTTGCTGAGGATGTGAAGCTCGAAGTTATCGCTGAGCGAACGCCAGGCTTCTCGGGTGCCGATTTGTACTCACTCATGAATGAAGGCGCCATTTTGGCCGCTCGAGAAAATCGCACCAAAGTTGCGCAGTTTGATTTGATCCGCTCAATTGAAAAGGTGATGCTCGGCCCCGAACGCCGCAGTCACTTGCTCTCTAAAAAAGAAAAAGAAATCACCGCATACCACGAAGCGGGGCACGCTGTTGTATCGTCGCTCTTGCCATACGCTGATCCGGTCCACAAAATTTCAATTATTTCTCGTGGTCGCGCAGCAGGGTACACCCTCAAGTTGCCGCTCGAAGATCGAAAACTTCAGTCAAAAAATGAATTTCTTGATGACATTGCAGTATCGCTCGCTGGCTATGCAACTGAGAAAGCAATTTTTGGCGATGTAACAACTGGTCCGTCAAATGATTTGCAAGTATCATCAGCGCTCGCGCGCAGTATGGTGACACGCTTCGGTATGTCAGACGCGCTCGGCACAATTGCCTTTAATAGCGATGGTGGTCGCACGATGTTTGGTCAAACAATTGAAGAAAAAGATTACTCTGAAACAGTTGCTGCACAAATTGATGTCGAAGTGAAACGCATTATCGACGATGCCTACGCCCGTGCAGAAAAAATTATTACCGAGAAACGAGCACTCCTCGATGTGGTTGCGAAGCGGTTAATTGAAGTTGAAACAATTGAACAAGCTGAGTACGAACAAATTATTGTTGCCCACGGCGTGGAACTAAAGAAGAAAAGAGATATTGAGCACCAGGGATAAGGTGGTGCGAGTGCATGGATTCGAACCATGGACCGGGCGTGTATAAGACGCCTGCTCTACCTCTGAGCTACACTCGCGTATTGATACTCTAGTACACCCGTGCCGTTATTCAAAATGTACCTTGTCCAGTCTGCCTAATGCTGCGGCAAGTGCGGGATAGCGGTCCAGGGTGTGATCGTCGTCGATCAGGCGCGCCGCTTCGCGACGCGCCACCTCAACCATCTTGATATTTTTGAGTCCGTCCATAGCAAGATCAGACACGCCCCACTGTTTGCCGCCGGAGAGTTCGCCAGCACCGCGCAACTGCAAGTCGTACTCAGCTAATTCGAATCCATTTTTTGCAGTGGTGAGCGCTTTCAAACGATCTGCTGTTTTTTTCGATGTCGTTTCGGTGAAGACGTAACAGTACGCTTGATGATTGCTGCGAATGACACGACCACGCAGCTGGTGCAGTTGCGACAAGCCAAAGCGCTCGGCACCCTCAATAATGATGACGGTAGCATTTGGCACATTCACACCGACTTCAACTACCGATGTTGCAACCAAAATGTCGGTGCTACCACCTAAGAACAGTTCCATTGCGGTATCCTTTTTTGTGGGCGTCATTTTGCTGTGTAAAATATCGATGTCGTATTCCTGAAAGACTTTTTTCTTGAGTCGGTCTGCCTCAGCTTTTACCGACCGTGCAACAACTGCCATTTCTTTTGCCGGGTCGGGCTCATCAATGCGCGGACAAATAACGTAGAGTTGTCGACCGAGAGTAAGTTCGCGATGAATTGCATCGTAGGCAGCAGCCCGTTTCAGTGGCGATACGACGGTGGTGATAATTGGCTTGCGGCCCGGCGGCATTGCATCGAGTAGGGACAAATCAAGGTCGCCGTACATGGTGAGTGCAAGTGTGCGAGGAATCGGCGTTGCGGTCATCGAGAGGAGATGTGGAATCTTCCCATCTTTTTGCACGAGCTGCTGGCGCTGGCGAATGCCGAAGCGGTGCTGTTCGTCGATGATAACGTAGGCGAGGTGCTTAAATTTCACCGCCTTCTGAATGAGTGCATGCGTGCCAATGAGGATCGGGATTTCACCGTTGGCGACCCACTTAAGGAGTTGTGCCCGAGAAATCAGCGTTGCTTCTGCAGGAGTGCCTGTTGGTGTGCCGATGCGACTTACTTTTGAAGGAAATTTGTAACAGCCCGACCCCGTGATGAGACCAATTGAAATGCCTGACTTTCGAAAGTAATTACAGAACGAATCAAAATGCTGCGACGCCAAAATTTCTGTTGGCGCCATGTACCCAACTTGCAGTGAACCGAATGTTTGGCCGGGTGGGCGAGTCATGATTACGGCATACGCAGTTGCTGCGGCAACCAATGTTTTTCCTGAACCGACATCGCCTTCGAGCAACCGTGACATGGGGTGACCTTTTTTGAAATCAGCAAGAATATCAGCAATTGATTGCTCCTGTGCTGACGTTGGGTCGAATGAGAATCCACTAATGAAGGGCTGCAAGTCTGATCGAGTTTTTGAAATAACCCACGCGTGCTCACGAGCGTGCGTCGCGCGCTGTTTCAAACGTGAAAGTTGGATGAGAAAAATTTCTTCAAAAGCAAAGCGTTTGCGTGCGGCGTTCGCATCGTTGTGATTATGGGGCATGTGTACCCACACCAGTGCTGTGCTGAGTGTTGGTAAATGAAATTGCTCACGAATAGCATCGGGCAGAGGATCGGTCATTGATTCATGGACACCTGCGCGGATTATTTTTTGAATAGTATGGAAGATCCATTTTGAGGTAACGCCGCGGCTCTCGGCGTATACGGGGTAGAGTGGGGCGTGTTCTTCGTGCGATCCAAATAATGAATCACCGACAACTCCCAGTGGTTTGTCGGTGTGCTCATACTCAGGATTTGAAAGGTAGAGTCCGCGTGATTTCGATTTCCCTGCACTGATTGTTCCGGTGAAGAGCGCTTCTGATCCCTCGGACAACATTTTTGCGATGTAGGGTTGATTGAACCAGACAACTGCAACGCTGCCGGTTGCATCGGTGAGCGTTCCCGTTGCCATCGCTACTTTTGATTTCCAACCTTTTTGCAATTTGAGGTTGGTAATTTTTCCGTACACTGATACGCGTTCGCCGGCGGTGATGTCTATGATATTTTTTACATTCGACGTATCGGTGTAGCGCTGGGGAAAGTGATAGAGGATATCTTCGATTGTCGTAATACGCAGTCGTTCGAGTGCTGCAGTTTGCTGCGCGGTAATACGTACGTGCTGCGAGAGACGATCGGTAGTCTGCATACCGCTATTGTACCGAGCCCTGCCTTAGTCGGCGATCTGCCAGAGTTGTCGAGTATGTGTAATAATATGTTCTTTTTTCAACGCTGCGAGTATGCCAGTAATACGTTTCCGATCTATTTTTTGACCCGTTCTTTCTGCGCCGTCAGTGCTGAGGAGCGATACAAGCGTTGCTGTTGTATGCGGCTTCGTAAGCAAGAGGGTAAGAATTTTTCCACGAATGTACCGGTCTGATCCCTTAAATGCTGTTTGCTTCACGTGGTGAGTGCTTCGGCGGGAAGGGTTTGTGTGGGTTTTTTTCAGCATGGCGCCGTAATCCATCAGCGCTGCATACCACTCACGGGGGTGTGTGGTGTCGAGCGTTCTTTCGATAAGTGGTAGCAATTGTGCATCGGGCACTTTTTTCGCCCGTGGAAAAAAATGGTGAATGTACACCGTGCGAATGTTTGTCTCAATAACTGGATGCGGCAGGTTAAAGGCAAATGCCATGAGAGCTCCTGCAGTGTATGGGCCGATGCCGGGAAGGGCAGTGAGTTCAGTAAAGGTAGAGGGAAATGTACCAGCGGGTGAACGTGTTACTGCTGTTACTGCTGCCTGCAAGAATTTTGCCCGGCGGTTGTAGCCTAATCCCTTCCATTCAGTGAGTACTTCTTTAAACGGAGCATCGGCAAGTACTTTGGCGGTTGGAAACTTTTTCAGAAAGGCAGTGTACTTTGGCACCACTCGATCAGTCTGTGTTTGCTGCAGCATTATCTCTGAAACCAAAATATGATACGGGTCGGTAGTTGTACGCCACGGGAATGATCTTCGATGTTCAGCAAAATATGTTTTAACGGTTCGCATGAAGGCGGTTTCTGCTGCTCGTGTTCGAGTGGTCATGTGCCATCACTATAAACTAAAAAGCGGTCCGCTGTAGAGCGGACCGCTTTTTGCCTTATGCAGGCTGACCTGGCTGTGGCTGCTGCGGCTTCGGATCTTGTGGGTTTTGAGACATATTCTTGAGCAACAATTATGTTACTAATGCAGCTCGCGATACTGCATCAATAATTATACGCCTGACCTACGGGCAGGCAATTGACACATGGAGGGTATATTGTGACGTAATTTTCTAGGCCTGAGATAGGCTGTGGAATAGGTGCTCGTTTTCACCTTTTGTTACAACAATTGACCGGTGTCAAATAAGTGGTAGTGTTTCTACCAGTTCGTCCTTTTCTTGTGTTCAACATCTTTACCACGGAGGTCGTATGATTGCGTCTCAGGTTGCAACTGCCGCAAAGATCCCAAAGAGGAGAAGAAATCTAACGACAGGACAAATTGCCGATATGTGTGATGTCGCGCCGCGTACTGTCGTGAAGTGGATTGATAAAGGTGATCTCGTTGGGTACCACATTGCCGGCAGTCTTGATCGTCGCGTTCAGACACAGGAGCTTCTGAGGTTTCTCAAGCTTCACAATATGCCGATGGGAAAAGCGCTCGCACGGCTTGCTCTCAACGTTTTGATTATCGACGGTACCGATCTTGCTGTCGACATAATTTTTCCTGCAATTGAAGAGCTTGGGAACTGCGCGTTGCGGCATGCGCTGAATGACGTCCAGGCTGGCTACTTGCTCAACCAACTACATCCTCGAGTGATTATTGTCGAAACTGATTCTTCAGCGCACAACGTTCGAGACATACTCACGTTGATCTCAACCGAGGCCGAAATGGTATGTCCGGATCTCTATGCACTGACAGCTGCGGCCTCTGCAGATGTCTTGAATGATACGTACGGCGATGTCTTTACCGGGATCTTGCCCAAGCCGCTCGGCAGTCTGGCTATTGTTTCCGTAGTCCGAAACATTCTTGAAAATTAGCCAGCATGCTCCTATCTGCGTTTACCCAAACGCAGATTTTTTATTGATGTATGCCAATTTGTAATCAATGTGATACAGTGTCACCACCTTGGAGACGTGGCTGAGTTGGTCGAAAGCGCCTCACTGCTAACGAGGTAGGGGCTTTAAAACCCCTCGTGGGTTCGAATCCCACCGTCTCCGCCAAAATAAGGAGCAAGGCGACTATGTTTTCGCAGGATGCCGCAGTCTGCTGCGGCGCCGCAAAAAATCGAAATCGTTTTTTTGAAGCCACAATGCGGTCGGGGGGGGTCGATTGATGAGTTATTGAAATAATATGAACCCTAGCACCTACAACTGGTACTCGACTCTCATCAAGCCCACATGGGCGCCACCGTCGTGGCTCTTTGGGCCGGTGTGGATGGTTCTGTATGCCATTATTGCAGTTACCTACGGCACCGTGTTTTATAAGGTGTACACAAAAGAACTGCCCGCAATAGTTGCTCTGCCTTTTGTACTGAACCTCATTTTCAATTTCTCTTTTACCTATTTTCAATTTGGCCTCAAAAATAACTTCCTCGCGTCTATAGATATCCTTCTCGTCCTCGCGACGCTCATCTGGGCGCTCTACTCTATATATAGCGTCTCGCTGACAAACCATATTTCTACCGGCGCGCCAAGTCTCGCTTGGATTGTGTATGCCAATATTCCGTACTTAGTTTGGGTAACATTTGCGACAGTGTTGCAATTGACGATAACGTGGATGAATAAATAATTTTTTATAGAGAGGTTATTTTTGAATAATCAGTTCGTTTTGTGCGAGACGAACCTTTGCGAGTGTTCCGTATGTATCATCTTTTGCCCGAGTACCAAGCGCAACCATCACTACTGATGTTAGTTTGTATGGAGCGAGTCCTAATATTTCATCGAACTGTTTTGGGTCAAAATCTTCCATAGGTGTTGCATCAATTTCTTCAAGTGCAGCAGTAGTCAAAAGTACGCCAAGTGCAATATATGCCTGGCGGGCTGACCACGCACTGTTTTCTGTATCGCTTCGAGAAGTAACACCACCTTTGATCATAGCAGCGTAACCCGCAAGTGCTTCTGGGCCATATTTCTTGTTTTTCCAACGAGCGAGATAAATGAATCAACATCAGCAGGAGTGATCTGTGTTGCTGCAGCAAACACAAGAAAGTGTGAAGCGCCGGTTACTGGAGATTGATTCCAAGCGGCAGCTTTGAGTTTTACACAGAGTTCTGGATCGGTAATGTTGAGTACACGGTATGACTGCAATCCAAAAGAAGCTGGTGAAAGACGGATTGATTCGAGAAGCACCTCTACTTGTTCGGCAGAGAGTTTTTTGTTGAGTCATATTTTTTGGTCGCGTAGCGCCAGTTAAGGGCTTGAATGATATTTGACATATAATAAATTTAAAAATGTATTATAT
>CAZXUM010000027.1:0-6852 GCA_964644005.1 uncultured Candidatus Saccharibacteria bacterium | reverse complement strand
ATATAGTACTTTCGGGCCTCGCAACAACATCGGTTACTTTTGCTGAAAAGGCTGATGGCCAAACAATGATGCTCACAGCGACTGGTAACACAACACACTTTGCAATTACTAAAGAAAGTTTGGCGGCGTACATTCAATCAAATAGCACAACTACCCGCCGTGTCTTGGACACACGCAAGCTGGCTGCCTCACGCGTAGCTATGCGACCAAATGGCGCTATAGAGTTCATCTTGAGTGGTACAGCGGTTCTGGTGACCGACCTCGACCAGGCCCGATTCATTCAAGCGGTTGCAGGAAAGAAGCAAAAAGACCTCAATGCTGTATTTGCCCAGTTCCCGAATATCGCAGAAGCTCATGCGGTTATTCGACCCTTCTGGAAAAGCACTGTTCCTACGCGAACCAGCCTTATTTCGGTCACTGTCAACAGTCCGGTGCTTGACTCAGAATAATGGCTCTGTTAGTATCCAATATTGCACAATTGTAATGTCAGACACGAAGCAGCAACCGCAAAAAGTCCAAGGGACAGTCACCGAAGCACTACCGAACACGATGTTTCGCGTAGCAATCGATGAGGGTAATGAGATCATTGCCTACCTTGCAGGAAAAATGCGATTGTATCGCATTCGTGTGCTCGTCGGTGATCGGGTTTCCGTTGAACTCGATCCATACGGTGGGAAAGGACGTATTAATCAACGGCTTTCATAGCAAATTGATTGTGTTATAGATTATGAAGGTAAAAGCATCAGTAAAAAAGCGCTGTCCAAAGTGCAAAATTGTCCGCCGCAAGGGCTACGTATATGTAGTCTGCGAAAATAGCCGCCATAAACAGCGACAAGGTTAATTTTTTATATTCCTATCAATCATGCGTATTTTGGGTATCACACTGCCGGATAATAAACGAATGGAAATTGCGCTCACGTCGCTCTACGGTATTGGTCGTCCTCGTGCACAGTCAATTCTCAAGGAGGCAAAAGTAGACCACAGCAAAAAAGCAAAAGAGGTCACTGCAGAAGAAGAAAACCGCATCCGCCTCCTTGTTGAAAAGTTCAAAATCGAAGGTGAGCTCAAACGTGAAATCTCAGGGAACATCAAGCGTCTCAAAGACATCAAGGCATACCGTGGCGTTCGACATATGCGCCGTCTCCCTGTCCGCGGCCAACGCACAAAAACAAACGCACGCACACTCAAGGGTCCAAAGAAAACAATGGGTACTGGCCGACGTAAAGCTGAAAAGACATAAAAACATATGGGAAAGAAACGAATTGTAAAAAAAGCAGGAGACACAGGAACTGAAGGCCAGCCAAAAGCTGCGCTTGTTTCGGCTAAAAAGCGTGTCGAATCAGGTACGCTGTATGTGCAATCTACCTACAACAACACAAAGGTAGTACTCGCTGATAAAAAGGGAAATACTCTCGCCTGGTCAACCAGCGGCGCTATTGGTTTTTCAGGTGCAAAGAAGGGAACTCCGTTTGCAGCTGCAAAAGTGGGAGAATTGGTGAGCACAAAAGCACAGGCTATGGGTATGAAAGATGTCGACGTTGTCGTAAACGGAGTAGGATCAGGCCGCGAGTCAGCAATTCGCGGCTTTTTAGCGAAAACGATTAACATTACGTCAATTCGAGACGTAACGTCAGTACCGCACAACGGCCCGAAGCCAAAGAAACCGCGTCGCGTATAACATCACCGTTTTTAATTTACACATATGATTATTGGTCCACGATACAAAATTGCTCGACGCCTCGGTCCCATTTACGAGAAAACACAAACACAAAAGTTTGCTGTTCGTGCTGCGCGCCGCGTTAAAGATGTGCCTCGTCCAAAAACAGACTACGGTGTTCAGTTACTCGAAAAACAGCGTGTCCGCATGACCTACGGTGTGAACGAGCGCCAGTTCCGCAAATACGTTACTGCCTCAGTGGCAAAGCGCGGCGTAAACTCTGTTGAGCTTCTCTATACAACACTCGAGACTCGTCTCGATAACACGGTGTACCGTCTCGGTTTTGCACCAACTCGTGCAGCTGCACGTCAAATGGTGTCCCACGGGCACATTTTAGTGAACAACCGCCGCGTGACCGTGCCGTCGTTCCAAGTATCTAAAGAGGATGTTATCGGTATTCGTGCAGGAAGCGTCGGTAGCCCCATGTTTGCCCAGCTTGAAGAAACCGCTAAGGATCGAACCATGCCAGCATGGATTAAGTTCGACCTTGCAAAGAAGCAGGCAACAATCACTGGTACTCCCGTATTTGACCGTGTCACCGCAGGGCTTAACCTAGGTTCAGTGATCGAGTTTTATAGTCGTTAATACACTAACAGTTTTTATTATGCAAGAGTTCAACGTTGTATTGCCGTCGAAGCCAAAAATTCTCCGCGAGGAGGGGTTTGTTGGTTCATATGAGATTGATGGATTTTATCCCGGATATGGTCACACTATCGGCAACTCACTCCGCCGCGTGATTTTGTCATCACTGCCAGGCGCTGCGATTACCAACGTAAAAATTGATGGAGTACAGCACGAGTTCTCAACTATTGCCGGCGTGAAGGAAGATGTGGTTACCATGCTCCTCAATATCAAGCGCATCCGTCTCGAATTGCTTACCGATGAGCCACAAACACTCACGCTCAAAGTAAAAGGTATAAAAGAAGTAACTGCAAGCGATATCGAAGTACCTGGACAGGTAAAGGTTATCAACGGCGACTTGGTCATTGCACACGTTACCGACAAAAACGCTGAGCTCAACATCGAGCTCCGTGCTGAAAAAGGTCTCGGCTTCGTTTCAAAAGAAGTTATCCAGAAAGAGCGTGCAGACATCGGTTCAATTGTCCTCGATGCAGCGTTTACGCCAATTCGTCGCGTGAGCTACGAAGTTGAAAAAATGCGCGTTGGCGATCGAACAGATTTCGATCGTCTCCGAATCACTATCGAAACTGACGGTACTGTTCTTCCGCGCGAAGCACTTGAGAAATCAATTGAAATCATGATCCACCAGCTCAAAGCGGTCATCGGCTTCAAAGAAGAAGTTGTTGAAGACCTCACACCAAAAGCTGACGAGGATTCTCCAAAAGAAAGAATTGAGATCGACCCTGAACTCTTAAAGACTCGCGTTGAAGATCTTGAGTTCACCACCCGAACACTCAATGCGCTCACTACCGCAAACATCCGCACGCTGGGTGGCTTGAGCCGAAAGAAGGAAATCGACCTCCTTGAAATCGATGGTATCGGCGCAAAGGGTATTCAGGAGATTAAAAAGTCACTCGGTAAGTACAGTATTGTATTACGCGGTTAATTCTGGTACGCTCATTCTCTAATCAACTTGTATGCGACATCACAGCGTAAATCGAAAATTCGGACGAACCCGCAAAGTGCGTACTGCGCTCATGCGTGATTTGGCTGCGTCGCTCATTCTCCGCGAGAAAATTACTACCACGGCAGCAAAAGCTAAGGAGCTCCGTCCGTATGTTGAAAAACTCGTAACCATTGCAAAGCCAGCAACATTGGCAGCACGCCGTGTCCTTATCTCACGACTCGGTACCGAAGCCCCTGCAAAGAAGCTCATCGAAATTCTTGGTCCAAAGTACAAAGCTCGTGCAGGTGGCTATACGCGCATTATGAAATTGCCCGTGCGCAAGAGTGATGGTGCACCACAAGCAATGATCGAATTTGTATAATTCTCATACCACTACTATGGCTACAAAAATCTACACTATTGATGCAAACGGAAAGCGACTCGGTACTATTGCTGCCAATGCAGCGATGGCGCTCATGGGTAAAAAGCTTGCGTCATACCGACCAAACGTTGTGGCTGATGTACAGGTGACCGTCTCAAACGTAGGCAAACTCGACATTTCAACCAAGCGCCGCGAGACAAAGTACCATAAGAGTTTCTCTGGATATCCCGGCGGTCTCCGCAAAACGATTCTCAAGCGCACCCAGGAAAAACTTGGTAACAAAGAAGTGTTTGAGAAAGCGGTGTGGGGGATGCTTCCAAAGAATAAGCTCCGTGCCGAAATGATCAAACTCCTTACCGTTGTTGAATAATTATTTATATATGGCGACAAAACCTACAGAAAAATACATCGAAGCAGTTGGACGACGCAAAACATCTGTCGCTCGTGTTCGCATTACACCTGCTGCAAAAACGTCATTCTTGATTAACGAAGTGAAAGATCTCAAGACGTATTTTCCTGTTGCTGAGTACCAGCGTGTTGCCCAACTCCCGTTTACCGAAGCAGCTATCCCAACGATGTTCCACGTATCAGCTCACTTGAGCGGCGGCGGTATCAGTTCACAGGCACAGGCCCTTTCACACGGCCTCGCTCGTGCACTCATTATTTTTGATAAAGAACTCCGCCCAAAAATTAAAAAGGCAAAATTGCTCAAGCGCGATCCTCGTGCAAAAGAACGCCGCAAGTTCGGTCTCAAGAAAGCTCGCAAGGCTCCACAGTGGAGCAAGCGTTAAGCGGCTACTTTTCTCGAAAGGAAGCCATGGCTACAGAGTGATCCTGTGAATAGTCTATTCATCAATGGAATTAAGTGTGTGGTATAATTTAGTATTATACTAATGAAAATTGTGAAATTTCAAACACCGATTGCACTACTTCTGGCACTATCGATTCTTTGCGGTAACATTTTCTTTTCTCACCCAAATTATGCTGACGCGGCAACACCGAGTGTATATCAGGGCGCGAACAGCGCAGTGAGTCTCTTTTTTCATGTAGACTGAATCGGCGTAACTGTGGCAGCCATAGAACAGTTGAGTGCTCTGAACACACTTTTCCCAGGTTTTGGTTCGGCTATTTTCTCTAACTCAGCTGCCCTCATACTTGCTCCGGCTATTATAGGAGTCATCGGTATTGTAGCAACGGTCCTCCAACTATTGGGAGTCTTTGGTGACGGTGAGCCGAGCGAGCATAGTATAAAAAGAGATCAAGAGGCTAAACTGTTCGATGTCTGTTACAGCGGTATTATTCGGAGTGCATACTTGGTTACTTTACAAAATTCAAATACCGCCAAACTACAAGAACTAGACAGAAAAGGCCTTTCGACGACAAACCCTCAGAAAATTATTGAAATTAAAAAAAGTATTACTGTATGGCACAAAGAGATTCAGTCATTAGAGGAAAAAATAAAAAAAGGGAGTGAGGTAATTATAGTAACGGGATCTGGTCGCGGCTCAACTCGCCAAGTTAAAAAGTATACACCTACAGAAATACAGCAGTTTAATGTGCGTATTGCTAAACTGAATTCAGATAGCGACGAGACCCTTCTTAAATTTATTAAAACAGAAATAACAGATACCTTTGCTAAGACACAGCAAGCCTGTCGTTCGTATTGTCCTGCACACGCCGAGCTGGTGGAATATTATGCGGCAACCGACGAAGTTAAGGCATCGAGAGAGGCACTAAAAAAGACTACTGCAGGAACGCCTCAGTACAATCAAAGGAAAGCAGAGTACGCATCAAAATCTAAAAAAGCTGTCGAGAGCTTGGTAACAAATATTTCCCGATACTACGAAAAGCATATGGCTAAGGCAATAAAATTGCGAAACTCGGCAGATGGACTTACTCGATATGTGGGAAATGTAGAAGCGGCTCGTAAAAAGGGTCTTGTAGAACAAATGGCTCGGTATGTCAGTGACTATAAAAATAATTTTGATGTTACGACGCTGACGCCAGAACATCAGTCCGAAATGAAACGAATACTGGCAAGGTACAATAATAATGAGTACAAACCTGATCCCCAGTTTTGGATGTGTGGCAGACCAGGAGTGCCGCTCAGCATACAAAATCATAAACAATCCTTCTTTAGTCGATTCGGTTCGTTCATTCAAGAAAATCTCTCAAGCGTGTTTCAGGCATTTACATTCAGTAACTAATGGCCTGTAGCACTTGTATCCTCAAAAAAATCCAGTATACTTATCCACACCTGACAGATTTGATATTCTATGTTCAAAAAAGATCACCACAACATTGATCATGATATTGAAGTGACTCCAGAACTTGCTGGAGGTGCTGATGCTATTGATATCGACGGCGAAGTAGTTGTCTCTGAGGACGAACTCACCATTGCTGACACCCTCAAAAAACTACGCGAAAAAATTAAAAAGCTCACCGCTGAAAAACAGGAGTACCTCGACGGCTGGCAGCGATCAAAAGCTGATTTTGTGAATGCTCGTAAACGCGATGAAGAGAGTCGCAAAGAATTTCTTACGTTTGCAAAGGAAGATATTGTTGCGGAGCTCATTCCGGTGCTCGAAAGTTTTGATATGGCCCGTGCCAACAAAGCGCAGTGGGAGAGTGTCGATAAAAACTGGCGTGTTGGTGTGGAGTACATTCAGGGTCAGCTCAAAAAAATTCTTGAACAAAATGGTTTAGCTGAAGTTAACCCTGTCGGCGAAGCCTTTGACCCATTTCGTGATGAAGCGCTGGCGTATGATGCGGTGTCCGACCAGTCGCAGCATCACAGGGTGCTCTCAGTGGTCCAAAAGGGCTATACCTTGGCAGGAAAGCCGCTCCGACCAGCAAAGGTTCGCGTGGGAGAATATACACCGCCTGATGCAAAATAACCTATGATTACCCGCTACACCCATCGACATGTAAAAGTTGGCGTCGTCGAACAGGCGACCTGCTTTTTGGTGTATGCGGTACTCCTCGAAACAACGGGAGCCGATACTGTCGCTCTTGCCGAACCAAAGCTCGTTAAAATTATTCCAAAACAGCAGCTAGTACTTTCTGCCGCCCGTGCGGCATCGGTTGCGCCTTCAGCTATTGTTTCTCCATTTACGGAACAGGTTGCTCCTCCAGCAACACCTTTTAATGCGTGGTATTACGCTCGACCGCCGACCGGTGTATAAA